>DAINAJ010000004.1:0-54297 GCA_036733505.1 Casimicrobium sp. | reverse complement strand
TTAGCGCAACTTTCGGGCGATTTGTGCGGGTCCCGCCCGTTGCGAGCACCGCAGGGAACAGCGGGGTTCGGGGCTAGCCTTTTGGTTACTTTTGGGCAATGCCAAAAGTAACTCGCCGAAAGGCGAAACGAAGCAATGGCGCTCGCAAACGCGTCAGTTTTTTGAACAAGGTTGCAGTACCGAACCGTGTTCATGGTTCGACAAGCTCACCACGAACGGAGCTTACGGTCTGGATTCCCGCCTTCGCGGGAACGACAAGGAATGAATATGCAACGTAGAGAATTTCTAAACATCCTAGCCATCGCGGCCGCCTCTGGCGCCGCGCTGGACTCCAAGGCTTTACTCGCCGCCACCAACCCGGCGTCGTTCTACGACTTGCCGCGATTCGGCAATGTGCATCTGCTGCACATGACCGACTGCCACGCGCAGCTGAAGCCAATCTATTTCCGCGAACCGAGCGTGAACTTGGGTTTCAACGCGGCGCTTAATCAAGCACCGCATTTGGTGGGCGAGCACCTACTGAAGGCGTTCAACATCAAGGCGGGTTCGCAGGAGTCGCATGCGTTCACGTACTTAAACTTCGAACAGGCGGCGAAGACTTACGGCAAGGTCGGCGGCTTCTCGCATCTCGCCACGCTCGTGAAGCAACTCAAGTCGTCGCGTCCCGGCGCGTTGTTGCTCGACGGTGGTGATACGTGGCAGGGCTCTGCGACTGCGCTGTGGACGAATGGCCAAGACATGGTGGATGCTTGCCTCGCGCTTGGCGTCGACGTCATGACGGGGCATTTTGAATTTACGCTGGGTGCAAAACGCGTGCAGGAAATCGTCGACAAAGATTTCAAAGGCAAACTCGATTTCGTCGCGCAGAACATCAAGACGGCGGACTTCGAAGATCTGGTCTTCAAGCCCTACACGATGAAAACGATGAACGGCGTGCCCGTGGCGATTGTGGGCCAAGCGTTTCCGTACACACCGATTGCGAACCCGCGCTACATGACGCCCGATTGGACGTTTGGTATTCGCGATGACGACATGCAGAAGGCGGTTGACGACGCGCGCGCAAAGGGCGCAAAAGTCGTGGTCGTGCTCTCGCACAACGGCATGGATGTGGACCTCAAGATGGCTTCGCGCGTGCGAGGCATCGACGCGATTTTGGGCGGTCACACGCATGACGGCGTGCCGCATGCGATCCCCGTAAAGAACGCTGGCGGCGTTACGCTGGTCACCAACGCAGGTAGCAACGGCAAGTTCCTCGGTGTGCTCGATTTCGACGTGAAGGACGGCAAAATTTCCGACTTCCGCTACAAGCTGTTGCCGGTGTTTTCGAACCTGCTCAAGGCCGATCCGACGATGGAGGCGCTCGTCACCAAGATCCGCGCACCGTACGAGGCGAAGCTCGCCGAACCGCTCGCGACGACCGATGGTTTGCTGTACCGCCGTGGCAATTTCAATGGCAGCTTCGACCAATTGATTCTCGACGCGCTGATGGAAAGTAAAGGCGCGCCGATTGCGTTTTCGCCGGGCTTCCGTTGGGGCACGTCGCTTCTCGCGGGGCAGGCGATCACGCGCGAACACGTAATGGATCAAACAGCGATTACGTATCCGTACACAACTGTCACCGACATGACCGGCGAGACGATCAAAACGATTCTCGAAGACGTGGCGGACAACCTGTTCAATCCCGATCCGTATTACCAGCAAGGCGGCGACATGGTGCGCGTCGGTGGTCTGCAGTACACGATCGATCCGCTTGCGGCACAAGGCAAACGCATCACCGAGATGCGCCTTGGCGACAAGCCGATTGACGCTGGCAAGACCTACAAAGTCGCCGGTTGGGCTCCCGTTGGCGAGGCGGCGCGTGACGCGAAAACGGAGCCGATTTGGGATGTCGTCGAGACATGGCTCAAATCGAAAAAGCGCGTCACGCCGAGAACGCTTAACGTGCCGCGCGTGTTGAATGCCACCGGAAATAAGGGCCTTGCGTAACAATGCGCGGTGATTCTGGCGATCACTGCGTGGGAGGTTGTATGGATAAGCCTAGTTCTGTTCGGAGACTGCTACTCACGGCGTTGGCGGCGGGACCGTTGTTGCTCCGCGCCGCGCAGGCTGCGGCGGTCGGCGAGACCGTTGCGATCCCTGCCACCACGCTCATTGACGGCACAGTGCTGAGGCCCGATCACTGGAAGGGCAAGGTGCTGATCGTCGAGCGCTTCGCAACGTGGTGCCCGTTCTGCAAAGTACAAAACCCAAAACTTGAAAAACTGCTGCGCTCACACAAAGGCAAAGGCCTTGAAGTGCTCGCGCTCTCCATCGACAAAAACGTGGCCGAAGTGCCGAAGTACATGCAGCAGCACGGCTACACCTTCAACGCCGCGATGATGACGCCCGAGTGGCAAAAGGCGCTTGGCGACGTAAAAGGGCTGCCGGTAACTTGGGTGATCGGCCGCGACGGCAAGCTAAAGCAAGTCGAATCGGGTGAGTTGCTTGATGAGGACGTGGCGGAACTCGCGCGTTGGTTATAATTTCCGGCTAGCAACGCTCCTCATAAGTTCACACGCCGGGGTGGCGGAATTGGTAGACGCAGCGGATTCAAAATCCGCCGTTGGTGACATCGTGCGGGTTCGAGTCCCGCCCTCGGCACCACGTTAAGGATTCAAGCGTCCTGTAACGTGTATGTGAATGACCCAAAAGCCCCGTCCTACGGGGCTTTTGCGTTTCTTGGCGTACCGCAATGTGCCACTAAAGCGCAAACAAAAGCGGGTATTTGAGCGGGTATGAAAAGCGGCGGACTCGTCCTGACCGTTGACAACAGACAAGCAACATCGCATGAGCGCGTCCTGAGTGCGTCTATCTTCGCTCGTACGAATAGCTCGAGCGGCGTTTACTCCGCAGTTAGAGCGATGCCGCACAGACGAACAGTCGCTTCGCGCGCAATCTCGCGATTCTTCCTCAAGCTAACCGCGCCAAAAAACTGGTCGCAGCACGATTTCGCCGCGCAGCCGGCGCCGCTAAGTGTCGCCTAGCGTCTCCACTTCCCACGCAAGAATTCTTAAGAAACTATGGAACAAAAACATCCCTCAATCTTCATTTTCCAAACGCACGAAGAAGCAGAGGACGCGATTCATGCGTTAAGCCGGTCCGGCTTTGACGTAAAAAAACTTTCGCTCGTCGGTAAGGGCTATCACACCGAAGAGCATCCTGTGGGCTTCTACACCGCCGGTGATCGCATCAAGTCGTGGGGCGGTGTCGGTGCTTTTTGGGGCGGCATTTGGGGTGTGATGCTTGCGCCAGCGGTGTTCTTTGTTCCAGGGCTTGGTCTCTTGGCGATGGCAGGTCCCGTGGTGTCGGCATTAGTTGGCGCTCTAGAAGGTGTGATTGTCGTCGGAGGCCTATCGGCATTGGGGGCAGCGCTGACGCAAATAGGCGTACCTAAAGAACAGGCGATCAAATACGAGTCAGCATTGAAGTTTGATAAGTACGTTCTCATGGTGCACGGAAGTGCCGAAGAGCGGGCAATGGCCAGCGCCGTGATGGAGCGCGCGAAGGCGTTGCAAGCTACTTGAGAGGGCACTTTGAGCGGCACCGCACGCAGCGCGTGGGCTGGCTGCGTGCAGCAGTGCTGGGCGCTAACGACGGGATCGTCTCAACCGCAAGCCTTCTCGTTGGCGTGGCGGCAGCGAATGCAACGCACAGCAGCATCATGCTGACTGGTGTCGCAGCTTTGGTTGCCGGGGCCATGTCTATGGCGTCCGGCGAGTATGTGTCGGTTCACTCGCAATCGGATGCAGAGTCGGCGGATCTCGCGCGTGAATTCGCCGAGATCGAAAAAAATCCGACGGCAGAACACGCGGAGTTGGCCGCGATTTATGTCGAACGTGGCCTCAATGCAGCGCTGGCGAAACAGGTGTCAACCGCGCTCATGAATCACGATGCGATTGGCTCACATGCGCGCGAAGAGCTCGGGATTACGGAAGTCGTAAAAGCACGACCCATTCAAGCCGCATTGGCCTCAGCGGCTAGCTTTGCCGTCGGGGCGTTGCTTCCGTTGGCGGTTGCTGCGCTCGCGCCGGCGAACGGCTTGCTTATCTGGCTTTCAGCCACGTCGCTGATCTTTCTCGCGCTACTCGGTGTAATAGCCGCGCAGGTGGGCGGCGCGAACATTTGGATAAGCGCGTGGCGGGTCACCTTTTGGGGCGCATTGGCGTTAGGGATTACCGCTGGCGTTGGCAAGTTCTTTGGCGCGGTTGTGTAAGCATGATCTGGCCCGTTGGGCTGATGATATTGAGTTAATTGAGTGCCCCAACTACTCGTGTCGCAATGCTTCGATCGGATCCATGCGCGCAGCGCGGCGCGCAGGAAAGTAGCCGAACAAAACCCCTATTGCTGCAGCGAACACCAGCGAAAGCGCGTTGATCGTCGGATCGAACGCGTACGGCACTTTCATCACGATGGATAAGCCATACGAGGCACCAGTTGCGATCGCAATTCCTACGACGCCGCCAAGTGCTGAGAGCACAACAGCCTCAATCAAAAACTGCAGCAGCACTTCGCGCTCCAACGCACCCACCGCCAACCGCAGTCCAATCTCCCGTGTACGTTCGGTCACGCTGACGAGCATAATATTCATGATGCCGATGCCACCTACTAACAGGCTCACAGCAGCAACTGCACCAAGCAGTGTGGTCAATACGCCCATGGTGCTGGACAACGTTTCCGCTAGTTGTTGCGTGTCAAAAATATTGAAGTTGTCATCCTCGCCTTCGGCCAGCTTTCTGCGCTCGCGCATCAGTTGTCGCAAACTCGCCTTGAGCGGCCCGCTATCTGTGCCTTCCTCCATCGAAACGGCTAGGGTACTTACCTTGCGAGTGCCGGTGACGCGACGCTGCAGTGTGCGTAAGGGCACCACAACCGCATCGTCTTGGTCGCCCATTCCACCCTGGCCCTTAGCTGCGAGGATGCCCACGACATCGCACGAAAAGAGTTTGACTCGGAGCTGCTGTCCGAGGCCTGTTTGACCCACGCTACCGCCATAGATTTCGCGGCGCACTGTTTCACCGATGATGCAAACGGCCGCGCCGGCGCGTTGCTCTTCCTCGTCAAAAATGCGGCCACTTGCAAGTTTCCAGTTGCCGGTCACAAACCACGCGTTGGTACTTCCGGTAACGCTAGTGGCCCAGTTGCGGCCATTCGCAACGACTGTCGCACTCGCCCGCCCCTGTGGGGCCACGGCCGCGACGCCGCCGATTTGTGCGGCAATTGCTTCTGCGTCGGCCTCAACAAATTGCGGCACGCCGCCGCCCCCTCCGCCACCACCAAATCGCTGACCGGGGCTCACCATCAAGAGGTTCGTGCCGAGCCCCGAAATTTGCGTTTTGATCGCCTGCGTCGCGCCATTGCCGAGCGTCACCATTGTGATGACAGCGCTCACGCCTATAACTATCCCCAAGATAGTGAGAAACGAGCGCAGCATATTGCGTTGCACGGAGCGCACTGCAAGCATGAAAACGCTATAGAGCATCAGACGGATTCGGCCAGTGTTTCGTGATTGGCGTTGACAGCCGTGGGATTGGCGTTGACCATGTCTCTTGCTATGCCTCCGTCAAGAAAATGCACCATGCGCCTTGCATACGACGCCATGTCCGGCTCGTGAGTCACCATGAGTACGGTAATGCCGTGATCTTTGTTGAGCGCGACCAGCAACGCCATGATTTCGTGGCTGCGCTGCGTGTCGAGATTTCCCGTTGGCTCGTCTGCCAGTACGACCGCTGGTGCGGTCACGATCGCACGTGCGATGGCTACACGCTGCTGCTGCCCACCAGAAAGCTCTGCAGGCGTGTGATGCTCCCACCCGCCAAGGCCAACAGACGCTAGTGCCTTGCTTGCAGCGGAGCGGCGCGCACTCGCGCTGTCGCCGCGATAGAGGAGTGGTAGCTCCACGTTTTCCTGCGCCGACGTTCTCGCCAGCAAATTGAAGCCTTGAAATACGAAACCAAGATAGCGGCGGCGAAGCCTCGCGCGCTGATCGCGCGACAGCGCCTCGACGTGTGCACCTTTGAACAGGTATTCGCCAGCCGTCGGCGTGTCGAGGCATCCCAAAATGTTCATGGCGGTCGATTTGCCCGATCCGCTTGGGCCCATGATGGCTACGAATTCGCCTGCGCGAATCTCAAGGTCAATGCCCTTCAACGCCATTAGCTCAGTGGCACCCGTTCCGTATCGCTTAGTGATGCCGTGTAACGCGATGAGCGGTTCACTCACTTCGCCACCGCTGTCTTCTGGTCAGTGATCACCATCATGCCAGCACGCAGGTCTCCCGCCGTGATCTCGGTCATGCGACCATCGCTAATCCCAGGCGTCACTGCGACCGCAACAGCCACGCCGTCGCGCAGCACCCATACCTGCTTCGCTGACGCCGTGCTTGATCCCACCGCCGCTGACCTGCGTGTGCCTCCGGGCATGCGCGGCGTCAGGCCCGCGAGTAAGCTACCTTTCGCGGCTGAAGGGCTCACCGCCGCCGCCGCCGTGGGGGTGAAGCGCAATGCAGTGTTGGGCACTAGAAGTACGTCGCTACGCTTCGTCGCGATGATCGTCGCCGTTGCCGTCATGCCGGGCCGTAATGTTAGGTCAGTGTTGTCGACGTTGAGATACGTGAGATAGGTAACCACGTTATCAGTGATCGTTGAGCCGAGCCCCACGCGCGTTATGACGGCCGGAAAATTTCGATTTGGGTACGCGCTCACGGTGAAGGTTGCATCTTGGCCCAATTTAACCGAACCCACGTCCGCCTCATCAACATAAACCCAGAGTCGAAGCCTAGTCAAATCTTCGGCCACGGTGAAGAGTGTCACTGCCTGCAACGATGCTGCAACGGCGTTGCCCGGATCGACGCTGCGCGTAAGCACGACACCGTCCGCGGGTGCGCTGATCGAAGCTTTAGAAAGGTTGATTTCGTCAGTCGATAGCGCCGCCTTTGCGTCGGTCACGCCCGCGCGCGCGCTGGCGTCGTCGGCAACTGCTCGATCATGTGTGGCGCGCCCCGCGTCGAGCTCACTCTTCGATGGCACCTTGCCACCTGATAGTTTGGCGACCTCCTCCAAGCGACCTAACGAGGCAGCGGTTTCCTTAATTGTCGCGGAGGTTTGCTGAACTTTTGCACTGGCGGCCGCTAACGCGGCTCTGGAGCGCAGAATTTGGTCGCGCAGCTTCGCTGTGTCGAGCACGACCAATACCTGTCCCTTTTTGATCGTGTCGTTCACGTCCACATTTACTTTGAGGACGGTGCCTGACAATTCACTTCCGATGCTGATAGAACGCGTCGGCTGTATCGTGCCGTTTGCAGCGACAGTGAGCGTCAGGTTGCCGCGTGCAACGGTTTGTGTGGTGTAGGAGGGGGCCGCGTTCGCTGCGTTACGCCATTGCCAGTACCACAGGCCAGCGGCGACGGCCAAAACAATCGCAGCGCTGCCCCATATCGTGGGCCGGCGATACCAAGCGATGGCGACGGGTTCGTTCAACAAATCGGCGAGCTTGGATTTGGACTCCGCGGCGACGCGGTGATCGCTGGCGTCGGTGGTTCAATTGAAGTTTTGGGATCGGTCATAACGGCAATACGCGAGTAGGAGTGGCGACGAGGTCGGGTTGCCAGCCGCCGCCAAGGGCTTTGTAAAGGCGCACATGATCGGCGGCGATGTCGGCGGTAACGCTTGCAACACTGTCTTGCGTATTGAGTTGGGTGCGCTGAGTTTCTAGGACCGTCTGAAAGTCAACGATGCCACTGGTGTAGCGCTGTCGTGCATACAAAGCTGCGTCACTGGCCGCTTCAGATGCGAGCGTCAAACGCGCCAAGCGCTCACGGTCGCCGCGTAACGCGAGCAGCGCGTCCTCCACGTCTTTCAACGCGATCAAAATAACACCGCGATAATTTGCGCGCACTTGTTGCAACGCGGCCTCCTGTGCGCGCACCTGGGCACTCAATGCGCCGCCGTTGAATATCGGCAGCGACACGCCTGCCAGAAGAGCGCTCACAAGCGCCGCGCCGTGGGTCAGACCGACCAGCGTCAACGCATTTAGGCCCAAGGAGCCGCTGAGTTTGAAGCTCGGCATTCGTGCGGCGTCTGCCTGCGCGACACGCGCCGAAGCGGCGATCACTGAATACTCAGCCGCGCGTACATCAGGCCGCTGGCGCAGCGTTTCGCTTGGCAAACTCATTGCAAGCTCGGCGGCTACCGTGGGTACCGCGCGCCGCGCCGCCAGCACATCAAGCAGCGCGGCTGGTGGTTGTCCCGCCAAAACAGCCAATGCGTGGCGAGCTTGATCGATAGCGACTTGCAACACCGGAAGCTGAGCTTGCGTCTGGGATACGGCGGCCCGCGCTTGGGCGTCTTCGAGAGAGGAAACGAGACCCGCCTGCAGGCGCCACTGTGTAATTTGGGCCGTCTCCGTTTGACTATTCAGATTCGCGGTTGCGATCTCGATCCGAGCCTGTGCGTTGCGTAGCGTGATGTAGCTCAGTGCCACTTCGGCACCGATAGAAATTTGTACGTTGCCAAGGTTCGCAGCTCCTGCTCTGGCGGATGCCTCACTCGCATCGAGCGCGCTGCGGCTGCCGCCGAACACATCAATTTCCCAACTCGCGTCGGCACCCAGTTTGAAGCTATTGCCCGTGCTGTTAGTGCCGGACGCACCGTGTTGTGCCGAGACAGCGCCAGCAACAACCGGCAGCAGCGCTCCGGCCGCAACGTCCCTCAGCGCACGAGCTTGAAGCAGCGCAGCGCTGGCGGCTTCGACATCGGTATTGCGTTGCATCGATTGCAAAACAAGCGAAGTGAGTAATGGGTCGTTGAATCGCTCCCACCACTGCGCGAGTGAGGTTGCACTCGGAGAAGGCGCGCCCGTTTCGATAGACCAGTCCATTCGCACCACTAATCCTGCTGACTGATCGGTCGTCCTTTTCATGGACGCACACCCGTTCAGTAGCAAGACACTGCTTGCGACTAGAACGCAGAAACCAATCGATGCGCATCGATGGGATATGAAGTTTTCACGCAATGCAGTATTAAAACGAAGAAAGACAGACATAGGTCTCAGCTTGTCGAAAACGACTGGTCTTCGACGAACGCGTATAGTGCGGCTTGCAGCGCTTGCGGTCTGTACTGCACCGAACACAGGTGCTTGTTTCTCATGAGGCGCGCTGAGTTCCTCACGACTTGATCGACTTACAGGCGCGTGTCAGCGGCGACGATTCTCGTTTGTCGCAATTGCCGCGCTCGCTACAGTTGGCACATCAAGTCGTCCATCGCCAATCACGCACCTCGGGCATATCTTCCCCGTACATGCTGATGTAGTCGTTGTGTCGCTGTATGGCAGACCAATAGCGCGCGGTTGCTAGTTCGACCTGATCCGCGAAGCGCGGAATTCGTTTGATCGCGTCCAGCGCAAGTTGGTAGCGATCAAGATTATTGAGCACCACCATGTCGAACGGTGTTGTAGTCGTGCCTTCTTCCTTGTATCCCCGCACGTGCATGTTGGCGTGATTGTGACGGCGATAGGCCAATTTATGGATGAGAGCGGGATAACCGTGAAACGCGAAGATGACAGGTTTGTCTACCGTGAAAAGCTCATCAAAATCATGGTCCTCAAGCCCATGCGGATGCTCGGATGGTGGCTGCAAAACCATTAGATCAACGACGTTGACAACTCGAATGCGAATGTCTGGCAGATAGCTGCGCAACAGCGTCACAGCAGCAAGCGTTTCAAGCGTCGGCACATCACCCGCGCAAGCCATCACTACATCCGGTTCGCTCGTTGACGTACTGGCCCACGACCAGATGCCCGCCCCAACTGCGCAATGGCGCTGCGCGCTATCCATGTCTAGCCACTGCCATTCGGGCTGCTTACCCGACACAATCACGTTGACATAGTTTCGGCTGCGCAGGCAGTGATCTGCCACCGACAATAGACAGTTTGCGTCCGGCGGCAGATAGATGCGCACAACTTCAGATTTCTTGTTGGCGACGTGATCGAGAAACCCAGGATCCTGATGTGAGAAGCCGTTGTGATCCTGCCGCCACACATGCGACGTGAGCAAGTAATTGAGCGATGCAATCGGCGCGCGCCACGGAATCTCTCGACATACTTTGAGCCATTTCGCGTGCTGACTAAACATTGAATCAACAATCGGTATGAACGCTTCGTAACATGAGAAGAAGCCATGCCGTCCAGTCAATAGGTAGCCTTCTAGCCATCCCTCACAAAGATGTTCACTGAGCACTTCCATCACGCGGCCGTTTACGCTCAAATCGACGTCGACTGGCTCAATCTCAGCGATCCACGCCTTTCCGGTCACCTCGAATACCGCGTCCAATCGGTTTGATGCTGTCTCGTCGGGTCCGAATAATCGGAAGTTGCCGTTAGTTAGATTTCGCTTCATCACGTCGCGAAAAAAAGCCCCGAGTACGCGCGTCGCCTCGCCTTTAGATTGGCCCGGTGCAGTTACGCTTACGGCATAGTCCTCAATGTGCGGCAACGATAACGGCACCAAAAGTTCTCCACCGTTGGCGTGCGGATTGGAACCCATTCGGCGTAAACCCCTCGGAGCGAGCTGCGCGATTCTCTCGTGAAGGCGTCCCGTGCTGTCGAATAGCTCCTCTGGTCGATAGCTTCTTAGCCAGGCTTCGAGCTGCAGCAGATGCTCCGGGTTGCTGAAGTCCGTGATCGGAACCTGATGCGCGCGCCATGTGCCCTCAACAGGCTCTCCGTCCACCTGCTTCGGCCCTGTCCAACCCTTGGGTGTGCGTAGTATTAACAGTGGCCAACGCGGACGCGTTAGTGTCTTCGAATCCATGTACACACGCGCATCGAATTGAATGCTGCGAATCCGCTCGAGCACTTCGTCAAGGGTGCATGCCAAGAGTTGGTGCACCGCCATGGGGTCGTCGCATTCCACGAAAAACGGCTCGTAGCCGTAACCAGTCATCAGGCTCGTCAGTTCGTGGCGACTAATTCTTGCAAGGATGCTGGGGTTCGCGATCTTGAACCCATTTAGATGCAAGATCGGGAGTACGGCGCCATCGCGCGCCGGATTCAGAAATTTATTGGAATGCCAACTTGTCGCGAGCGCGCCCGTTTCTGCCTCACCGTCGCCCACGACGCAAGCCACGACCAAATCCGGATTGTCGAACACTGCTCCGTAAGCGTGGGCGAGCGAATATCCCAATTCGCCGCCCTCATGAATCGAACCCGGTGTTTCAGGAGCCACGTGACTCGGAATCCCGTGTGGCCAAGAAAATTGACGGAAGAGCCGCTGAAGGCCATTGCGACTTTGATCGATCGCCGGGTAGCGCTCGGTGTAGCTACCTTCAAGAAAGGTGTTGGCAACGATGCCAGGCCCTCCATGACCGGGGCCGACTACCAACATTGCGTTAAGGTCGTTTTCCACGATCAAGCGATTTAGATGCACGTACAAGAGATTCAGTCCCGGCGTGGTGCCCCAGTGCCCGAGCAGGCGTGGCTTGACGTGTGAAAGCGACAAGGGGGTGTCCAACAGCGGATTGTCACGCAAGTAGATTTGTCCGACTGACAGGTAGTTGGCAGCACGCCAATACGCGTGCATCAGCCCAATTTTTTCAGTAGACAACGGCTTGTTATCGCTTGGGAAATCGGTCAAGAGCAGGCCGTCTCGGTATGTCCCAACAACGCCTCGACGTTTACGCGAAGCAAATCCGCGATACGCTCGATGGTGATGTCAGCTGGCGGGTAAGTTGCCGCAATTTGTGGATCAAGTGCATAGTGGCCTTGGAGCGGGAAAACTGTTGTCAGCGACTCCCTCATCTTCGCCTTTGCCGCCGAAAGAATGCTCAACTTGTCGTCGACCAGCACGTAGTGCTGAGCTGGGTAGACTCGTCGCACGGTATCTAACATTTGCTCTTTGTGGACGTAGATCAGCACCCGCCCGCTGACAGCATCCCACAGACCCGCGCGTTGTATTTTGCGGCCTTGAAAAATCGGCTCGCCGTCCGACAAAATGACTGCGCGCCCGACCGTGTTGAGATAAGCCACGACATCCAAGGCGCGAGGGAGTAATCGTTCAACAAACGGATAATCGATAAGAAATGACGATAGCGCAATCAATCGTGAACCGTTACGTGCGACGCATTCTGTTTCGATCCGAAATTGTTGTAAGGCACCGATGTAGTCTGCGTAGCCCTTTTGAACGCGAATTTCTTCAAAAATCGACCAGTAGCGTTTAGCGTGCATGGCTCCAAAGTCTCGCTCTAGGCGGACATGCAAATCCGCAGAGATATGGTCGTTGTCGATCAAAGTGTTGTCGACGTCAAGAAGAAAGACGATGTCATGCCAGGGATTCAACTGATCACCGTTCGCTCAAGCGATTGGGAACCGCTGGCGCCATCGCATGTTCGTTCACTTGGCACGAGTCTCTCTGAATTTGAACCAAGAGTCGCGAATTGAACTGAAACCATCACGAAGCGGCGAATGCTTTGGAGGCAGTGGAGCTATTGATGAGCATGTCAACTTCGAATTTACGAGTTCGAGTTTTGCGGTGATCTCGATCAATTCGAGCTCCAACTGACGGCGCTGGTCTAGCTCGTCGATCCAAGTGGCGTGTAGTTGATCGAGTGCGTCGACACACTCCAAAATGCAGGCAAGGGTGCCGTCACCAATATTTTTTTCATCATGTCTCAGTCGCACTGTCGTACCAGCCTGACCAGCGACCGACGCACGAAGGCGGGCTTTGACTGCGCTAAAAAGCGGATCCCAATCGGGTATCGAGATATCTGCTTTTATTCGTGTCCGCCAAGCATCGAGTGATGGCAAGTTCTTTGCATACGCGCAGGGCTCGCCCTCGCGCATGCACACGCGCGGCGGCACGTCGGTAAATACTAAGCGTGGAATTGAGCCATTTGGCATCATGCTCTACCCCTTCAAAATCTGTGGAGACACGGTAGTCGGCGTCGCGCTCACCGCGAGCGCGACCGTACGGAAATTCTTAAGGAATACGTTGACTCTGTCTGTTCGATTGCGTACAGAGGTAGATTGTGCGACACAGGAAGCATCGCGCAAGGCGAGCCAGCGCAGCGTCACTAAAAATCGGATCGGATAATTGTGTGTGCTTCGGACTTCACCCAAGTAGCTTTGCATACGCCCGCCGCTCCGCGACATAGCAGTTGCAAGACGCCAATTCAAGGCCATGGCGATCAACCACAGTCATCTCTCCACGGTGGTATTCGATCAAACCATTTCGCTGCAAACTACTTGCCGCTGATGTGATGCCTACGCGGCGAACACCCAACATGTAGGCGAGAAATTCCTGCGTGACATGAAAGTGGTTTGAATGCGCGCGATCTTGACTCATCAGTAGCCATCGGGCCAATCGTGGCCCGATCAAATGAAATCGCAGGCACGCGGCCGATGCGGCGAGTTGTGTCATCCGCACGTAAAGGTAGCGGCCGAGCAACCTTCTCAGAGCGGCGCTTTCAGCAATCTCTCGTTTGAACGCGAGCGCGGTTATCCGATGTGCTAGGCCGTCGCCTTGTACTAGCGCGCGCACGGGGGAGGTGACCACGCCTAGCGCCACCTCCGAGCCGAGCATACCTTCGCTGCCCACCATTCCGACTTCTATTCCAGTATGCCCGTCAATAAGGGTGATCAGCGAGATAAACCCGGAGATCGGGAAGTACACGCAACGTGTTGGCGTGTCGGGTTCGCACAGTATGGTGGACAGCTTCAGCTCGTGCGGTTCGCAAACGGCTAGTAGCCGCAGTCGATCCGCTCGTGGCAGCGAGGCGATGAGTCTATTTTCCGCGATCACCAATTAAACACTCCCTTACGCGACGATGGGGCTACGACAAACAAAGCCGATCGAATTTCGGATCAGCGGCCGAGTCTTGCGCGTCCTGAGACGTTTGACTGTCTGCCAACCAACATAGCTCGATGGAAATCTGCACCGTCAGGAAGCGATTCGAGGTGTCGCGAGTGCCGCAGCGATGTGCGAACACCGCATGATTCAGTGATCGGCGTGCGAAAAGTGTTTTTCGTGTCGTCAACGGCGCAATTCGACAGCTACCATCCGCCCATAGTCTTGATGACGCGCGCGAAAGAGTCGGCGCGGTTCGCGTAGGACGCAAATGACGCTACGAGGCCTGTTTGTCGGGCAACAACCGGTCGTATTCTTTTTTCACGACGGCGTAGCACTCGCAGGTCCTCGCTTCAAGTCCATTCCGATCCAACACGTTGATGCGGCCACGCGAATACCGAATCAGCCCCGCCCGTTGTAAATTAAGCGCGGATTCGGTAACTCCTTCTCGTCGCACCCCCAACATGTTGGCGATCAACTCCTGAGTCATGACTAGTTCTGTGCCTTGCAAGCGATCTAGGCTGAGTAGGAGCCATCGACAGAGTTGTTGATCAAGCGAGTGATGTCTGTTGCATACGGCAGTCTGTGCCATTTGGGTGATAAGTGCCTGCGTATAGCGCAGCAGTAAGTGCATCACTGGCCCGGAGCGATTGAACTCTTCTTTAATCATGCTTGCACTCAGCCGAAAGCCTTCACCCGCGCTCTGAACTACACCTCGACTTGGCGTCGATCCGCCGCCCATAAACAACGAAATACCGACGATTCCTTCGTTGCCCACGACGGCGATTTCCGCAGATGCGCCGCTCTCCAATACGTAGAGCAACGAGACGATTGCTGTGGTTGGAAAGTAGACATGTCGAAGCGTGCTTCCAGATTCGTAGAGTACCTGCCCTAACGGCATTTGTACCCACTCAAGCGCCGGTAGCCAACGTTCTCGCTCCGCGGTCGGAAGGGAGGCGAGAAGGTGATTCTTAAACGGATCGGCGGGGAGGGGGCGCATTAGATGTGCTGAGTGCGTCGCTCGTGTGAGCGTTGTCGCAGATAAGTGTGTCAACCGCAACAGTATAGGTAAGAGAAATCTTGGCATATGTGCGATAGCGAACATAGTAGCGCGACCTGACGTAATAAACGCGTTCACACAAAAATTTGTTTTCACAATGTTCGCTGTCGCACAGATTACGCGATGTGACCCAATTAGAGTTAGCTTCCGAACCCGAGGTCATGCAGAGCACTGTGCATTTATCTTCGCTTGCTGAAGGCGGCGGATGCTGCGCATTTGCGCGCGCGCCCACACACTATTAGGACACTGCATGAGGCTTTTCCGCCTAGAGCATGGCGAGACCGCATATCGCGTGGACTTTGCGTTTTATGCATCAACAATAATTGCACTCACCGTCTACCTGATCGCGACGTCAGCGCGGGAACAGTATGCGACGTTGGCTGGTTTGGTTCTGGTTGGTTTTTTCGGTTGGACGCTGACCGAATATCTGCTGCATCGATTTGTGTTGCACGGCGTGCAGCCATTTCATCGCTGGCATCTCGAACATCACGGTCGCCAGAGCGCTCTCATCTGCACGCCTACTGCACTCAGCGCTGGGCTCGTGGCATCACTTTACTTTTTCCCGGCACTATTGCTGAGTAACCGCTGGGCGGCGTGTGCGCTGACGCTTGGGTTTCTCACTGGTTACTTCGGCTACGCGCTCACTCACCACGCCGTTCATCACTGGATTGCGAACGGACAATGGTTACGTCGACGAAAACAATGGCATGCCGCTCACCATCACACTGGTGAGCTACGCCGGTTTGGCGTAACCAACGAATTTTGGGATCGGATATTCCGCACTTCGCGGTGAATGGGAAACGCTGATTCCCGATCCAAGCGAAATGCGCTTCAATGAAGCGAGAGTTCGTCAGCGCACAGACGCCGTTCAAGCACTGCGCTAGAAATAGCTCTCAGAAACAGCATTCAACTTCGCTCTGATTCGTGCGCATCAAGACGTACGTGAAGGCTTGCTGGAAGGTCGATCTCCTCCTCACTTTACTTGCGACGAAGTGTTTGACGCTTGATGTAGAAGCCGCAGCCGTAGCGGGACGACGCGAAGTTTGCGTCGCCCGACGCGGCGGCTACTTTCCGCTGGGCAACACTTTTTCGCGCGGAAATCCATATGAACCAATACCTTATTTCAGTTGTTGTCGGCAGCCTACGGCACGATTCGCTCAATCGCAAGCTTGCGACGGCAGTCGCTAAGCTCGGTCCCCTCGACTTCACGTTCATTCAGGTCGAAATTGGCGACCTGCCGCTCTACGATCAGTCGGAGGACGATTCATCCGCACCGCCTGTACGCCGATTGCGCGAGGAGATCGCCGCTAGCGACGGACTTCTGTTCGTAACGCCCGAATACAACCGATCAATCCCTGGCGTGTTGAAGAACGCGATAGACCATGCATCCCGTCCCTACGGTCATAGCGTGTGGAATGGAAAGCCAGCTGGGGTGCTGGGCGTATCTGTCGGTGCAATGGGCACGGCAATGGCGCAACAGCATTTGCGCAATGTGCTCGCCTATTTGAATGTACCTACGCTCGGGCAGCCAGAAGCATTCATCCACGCGAAAGACGGCCTGTTCGATGATGTTGGAAACATTGGCGAAGCAAGCCATGCGTTTCTGCAAGATTGGATGAGTCACTACACTGCATGGATACGCGCCCACGCGGGCGACCGTGACTGACGGCTGACTCCTGACTCCGTTTGCGTTAGCGCGAATGGAGTATCGCCGTAACGTATTCCGTCACAAAAAGTGCCTAGCGCTCGGCCTCTGATTGGCGCTGACACGCGTGCGCCGTCGGCTTGCCGACAACAGCGTTAGCTCCTGCGCCTACATCCAAATGCGCGCTGTCCGACAGACAGGTTTCCCCCCCGTTCATAGCATGTCTCTAGCGCAATGAGGCGGCCAACCCAATGTCGGAACGCGGCTTTAGCCCTCTTGTCTCTAAATTTGCGATTGACATGCGTGCCAGTCGAATGGAGCACTCTGATGAAGCAGCCACTCACCAATGGAACTACGTGGAGCACCGCGTCGTTCGCCGATACAGCCAGTACTTCCCACGAACTATCGACGCTGCGTGCGCATCTTGATTTGTGCACGGTTACGAACCGTCGCGTCTTCGCAGTTCGCTGTGCTGCCGAACGCGTGAACGGATTTGTCGCGGCGCGATTCGTTTCGACGCTTGTCGTTTTGGCTGGATTGATCGGCGTAACTGCCTTGCTGATCTAGGTATGGTGCAACTTGCGCTTCAAAAGTTGGTGCCAGAAGCGCCGTTAGCACTCTGTCAGATTCTTGAGAGCTCCCGCGGTCAGTTGCAACCGCCCATACGATCTGAAATATTTGGACCTCTGCGTTTCGCACAGCATGGGCGCAGTCTAGGTGAGACGCATCGCGCCACGCATGCGATAAGCGGAAGCGTGCCTTTTCTACCTCGCCTGCGCGACAACATACGAGCGTTGCGTGAGGCGCACGCCTACATCGGTGCGCAGGCATCGACGGGTTATGACATTAGTCCGGCAGCAGAGTGGCTACTCGATAACTTCCATTTGATCGATACCCAGCTCGAAGAAATTAACGAGGGGTTGCCCAAAAGCTACTACCGTAGCTTGCCGATGTTGCTTGACGAACCGTTGGCGGGATTGCCGCGCATTTACGGCGTAGCGTGGGCCTATGTTGCTCACACCGATGGAGCATTCGATGAAGATATGTTGGTGCAGTTTCTCGTTGCGTATCAAGAAACGCGAGAACTCAACCTTAGCGAGATGTGGGCGCTTCCCACCACGTTGCGCGTCGTTCTTATTGAAAATTTGCGCCGACTCGCGGAACGCGTTGCCACATACAAGGCGGCGCGCGAAGTTGCAAATTTGTACAGCGATCACATTGATCGATACAGTGAAGACACACTCAATGAACTCTTAGTACTGCTCAGTCTGCGCGGCGTAAGCAAGGTGTTCTTAGGTCAAGTGGCGCAACGATTAAGAGATCGAAAAGCGACGGGCGACACGGGTTCCGGCCAGCAACATATCGATTGGTTGAGTAGAAAATTGCCCGACGCCGCGACGGTGCAGGCGCAACAAAACGCCGATCAGACAGCAGACAACCTGAGCGTTAGCAACGCCGTAACGTCACTTCGCGACATAGATCATGCCGACTGGCCGGATATCGTCGCTCGTACCAGCGCTTTGATGCGTCTGATGTTGACGTGCAGTGTATTCAAGGCCGAATTTGTCGCCACACGTGACCAAACGTTACACGCCATTGAGCGTCTGGCACACACTCACAATAAGTCTGAACTTGCCGTTGCACAGGTCATCGTTGAATTGACCGTGAGCGCCAAGCAGAGTGATTGCGTGACGGCGGCACCGGGGCATTGGTTACTAGGATTGGGCCAACCCCAGCTATTGCGCAAGCTCGGCGTGAGCGCCGGCGTGCGGGTGAGGCTGCGAGACTTCTTTCAACGCACAGCGTTGCCGCTCTATCTCTCGACATTGGTGGCGTGCACGTCGGGTCTAATTGCGTGGCTGCTCATGCCACATGATGCGGTTTGGCCACTCACTGCGTTTTCTATCGCAAGCGCAATGCTGATGTTCTTTCCAGCGTCGGAGACTGTAGTCGCGTTGATAAATCGCCTGATAAGTGAGTCAGTCAAGCCGCGCCAATTGCCGCGACTCGCGTTTGCAACGGGCATTCCCAATGAGCATCGCGTATTAGTGGTTATTCCGGGAATGCTTACGAGTCATGCCACTATTCATGAGCTCGTGCGTCGAATGGAGTTGCACTTTTTGGCGAATGCCGGCCGAAACGCGCAATTCGCGCTGTTGACCGATTGGGCCGACGCTGACGAGGCGGAAGCAACGTCCGATCTGGACTTGGTCAACGCTGCAACGCTCCATATCCGCCAGCTTAACGCGCGCTATCCCGTAACCGCTGATGCCGAAAGTATCACGCCGCGATTTGCGCTGCTTCACCGCAAGAGAAGTTTTTGCGTTACCGAAAATCGTTGGATTGGATGGGAGCGCAAGCGTGGAAAACTGCAGCAGCTGGTCGCGGCGCTTGCTGAGAACGCGTTTGTGGAGTTCATGGATTTAGGTGAGGTCTCGCGCATAGAGACCGGTATTCAGTACGTCGTTACGCTTGATAGCGACACGCAGTTGCCGCCGGGTCGGCTTCGCGAGATGGTCGGTGTCGCGGCGCATCCTCAGAATCGACCACGGATAGATTCAACCGGGCAGATTGTGGGTGGCTACGGAATTTTGCAGCCGCGAGTCGTGGCGCCACTTGCAACTGCCAAGGACTTCACGCTCTACCACTGGTTGTTTTCGGGGCAGTGTGGCGTTGATCCCTACAGCGCTGCGAGTTCGGAGGTGTACCAGGACGTTTTCGCTGAGGGCTCCTTTACTGGGAAAGGGCTGCTAAACGTGCAGGCGATGCACGCGGCATTGACCGGGCGCATTCCCGAAGGCAAAGTATTGAGCCATGATTTGCTGGAAGGCGCGCTGGCGCGATGTGCTTCTATGAGCGACATCACATTGATAGAAGACGCACCCATCCACTCGGATGTCGCCGCATCACGTATTCACCGCTGGACGCGAGGGGATTGGCAATTGCTACCACTCCTCCTCGGTCCGATGCGTCACCGCATCGGCGCGATCAACCGTTGGAAGATGTTCGATAACTTGCGGCGTTCGCTCGTGGCACCTGCGTCGCTGGCGTTGCTCTTGCTGGCGTTGAGCGGTCACGCGCTCTCGGTTTGGGGCACATTGGGCTTGGTGACAGCGGCGTTTTTAGCTGGGCCACTGATGGGGGCTATCGCTGCCTTCTCACCTAGTCGGGACGACCTGTCGCTTACGTACTTTTACCGACGCGCCGCAATTGACCTTGCGCGTACGCTTTGCGGAGCTTTGTGGCACCTCGCGCAGTTGCTGCAGCATGCCATGATGGCGCTTGACGCGATTGCCTGCACGCTTTATCGAATGGCGATTAGTCAACGAAACTTATTGCAGTGGACCACGGCGTCGACCGCACAGTCCCAAGCGAAGACGAATCTCAGCGCATTGGTGCGATCACACAGAAACGTTACCGTGCTCGCGTTCATCCTCTGGATCGCATTGCTGTGGTCTGGCACACCGCACGTCGCGGTCGCGTCCGCGCTGTGTTTAGTCTGGGCGCTATCGCCTGTTTGGACCTGGTTAGCCAGTCGTCCACGACCCCTCCTAGAACGAGCCGAGTTGCCAACCGAAGATGCGGAGTACCTGGAAGGCATTGCTCGTAGAACCTGGCGGCTGTTTGAGCGCAGTGTTACATCGGACGACAATCACCTGCCGCCGGACAACCTGCAAACAACGCCACATGAAAGCGTGGCGCACCGCACCTCGCCGACCAATATTGGACTGTATTTATTGAGCGCCGCGTGCGCTCGGCAGTTTGGTTGGATTGGTACGTTGGATATGGTTGCGCGCATTGAGGCAACCCTCGCAACACTTAAAAAAATGCAGCGTTACCGAGGTCATTTCCTTAACTGGTACGACACGCAAAGCCTCTCTCCACTGACGCCCACGTACGTCTCTACGGTCGATAGCGGCAATCTGAGTGGTCATCTGCTTGCCGTAAGTCAAGCCTGCCTCGAGATCGCGGAATCTCCTCATGCAAACGGCGCAGCAAGGCGCGCGCTCGTGGCATCACTTCGTCGACTCGGGCCGCTACTCACAATTCGGCGCGAGCTTCTACCGGCATTGGCAGATGACGCTGTGATTCTCATGTTGCTCACGATTCCCGAGCGATTGATAGGCAGCCCGGGGACGCTTGATCTGTCAGAGCGACACTTGTCCGAAGCAGCTGCAGAGATCGCGCGAATGTCTCTTGAGCAGCATGGCTCGGCTTCGGCCCAGCAGGTCACTTCTCGGACTGAATTGCTGCAAATGCTGTCGGATCACATCACCATGCTGCGGTCCGCCAATATCGATGCCGTGGCGATTAGCGCGGACGTTGAAACATCGGCGTTGCGCGCGCGTCTATGCACCCTGGCGGGCGAATGCGAACGTATTGCTTGGGAAGCTGATTTCAGTTTTTTGTATCACCGCAAGCGCAATCTTTTCCACATCGGTTATCGCGTCGCCGAACAGCAGCTCGACACAAGTTTTTACGATCTATTGGCTTCCGAATCGCGGCTCACGAGTCTTCTGGCGATTGCTAAGGGCGATGCTCCGGTCAATCACTGGGCTTCGCTGGGGCGTCCGTTTTTTGCCGTGGGCAGCAACTCGAGCCTCCGGTCGTGGTCGGGTTCAATGTTCGAGTACTTAATGCCTGGTCTGGTGCTCGCTGAGCCGAGGGACAGCGTACTGCGCGACGCTTGTCTAGCTGCGATAGATGAGCAGGTGCGCTATGGAACAGTGCGGAATGTGCCGTGGGGAATGTCTGAATCAGCATACGCTGCACGGGATGAAACCTTGGCGTTTCAATACGCGCCACAGGGGGTGCCCAGACTTGCATTGCGCCGTACGCCACTTGACGAAATTGTGGTTGCACCTTACGCGACTGCACTCGCCGCGCAGCTTTCGCCACAGCGAGCTTGCACGAACTTGCGCACCATAGAAAAAATGGGCGGATTAGGACCCTTTGGGTTCATCGACGCGCTAGATTTTTCACCCGCTAGGCTCGAGGGCGCGGATGTATACACACCCGTCAGCACCTTCATGGCACACCATCAAGGAATGACAATCGTTGCATTGAGTAATTTGCTCCTCGACAACGCGCCGCAGCGTTGGTGTATGGCAAATGCGCACATCGAAGCGGTCGCTTCACTGCTTCATGAACGGGCACCGCAAGAGGTTTCGATGCTGCGCTCACTGCCGGCCGCGTCCCCTTCGCTCGTCTTACGCCGAAGAAGCGCGAGTATGCTGCGGGAGCTACGACCGGGCCAGAATGGCGTCGAACCGACGCATGTACTGTCGAATGGCCGTTATAGCGTCACATTGCGGCCCAACGGTTCAGGTACAAGTCGCTTGGGCCGCATAGGCATTTACCGAGGCCGTGACGACGTGTTGCGGGATGCGTACGGTAGTTTTTTCTATTTGCGCCGCCTCGGCGAGACCCTACTGGTGTCGATCACGCATCATCCTGCGCGCGACGCCGCCGCAACGTACAAGTGCGTCTATCACTCGGACCGCGTGTGCTTTGAAGCTGCGTGGCCCGATCTCGAAGCGCATATGACTGTGTGGGTCAGCCCGGAAGATGACGTCGAATTTCGCCGCATTGAACTGCGCAATTTGAGTGATCAGGTTATGGACCTGGAATTGATGTCGGCCTTTGAGGTGACGCTTGCGGACCCGATGGCGGATGAGGCTCATCCCGCATTTTCAAATCTGTTCATCAGTGCCGAGTGGCAAGGCGAGCACGAGGCACTTATCTTCGAGCGCACACCGCGTCTTAGCAATGAAAAACGCTTGTGCGCAGCTCACTTTTTGACCGAGAGCGACTCAAATGTCGTAGGCATTCGCGCTCAAACGGACCGAAAAAAATGGTTGGGGCGCAATCATCAAGCCGATCAACCTGTTGCACAACTTGACGAGCTGCGTTCGTCCGCTCGGGGTCAAGCGACTGAAGCCAATACGCTGCTTGTAACCGGCCTTGATCCAATGTGTGCGCTTGCCGTTCAAGTACGCATCGCGCCCAATGCCAAAGCCAAGCTTACGTTCGCCACAGCAGCGTCCGACGACCGCCATACATTGAGTGCTGTGATTGACAAATACCGGCAAGGCAGCAACGTGCAGCGCGCCTCGCTCATGTCAGCGACGCTCACGGGCATCAGGCTGCGTGGGTTGCGCATCCGCCCCGAGAGCTTCTCAGCGATCCAGTCGATCACGACTGCGCTGCTACTGAGCGTTACGCGACCGCACACTAACGGAATGGAAGCGGACGGCGCGCTACGGCCTGTATGTGATCGGCGGCTGCTTTGGCGTTTTGGAATTTCCGGTGACCGACCGATCATCCTTGTGGCGACGGGGGTGCCGCAGGGGTTGGGTCTATTGCGATCGCTCGCGCAGGCACTGCGCGTCTTTGCATGGGGTGGCGTCGCCTGTGACCTAGTCGTTGTCAATGCAGAGCCAACTTCATATTTGATGCCGGTGAATCGTGATATCGCCGCGTTGCGCGGCAGAGACGCCGCCGACCGCGACGGTCAACCCGGCGCCGCGTCAACGGGGTTTTACTTATTGCGAGCCGACGAATTGAGCGTGGCAGAACTTGGAACTTTGCATGCCTTGGCACGCCTACGCTTCAACGCCGACGGGCGGCCGTTGGCGTTTCACGTTCAAGAGTGGAATGACCAACACGATGCTGCGCTCAGCGCGCGGCGCGCGATGCCCGGACTATCTGTGATGCCCAGTAGGATAGTGGAGCGGTCGACGACCTCACACGATGGTGACTTTGATGGTGACACAGGCGAGTTTCGCTTTACAGTGTCTCGACAAAGCCGTCCGCAACGCCCGTGGGTAAATGTGCTCTCCAATCCGCATTTCGGCGGTCAGATTTCAGAGGCAGGCGGCGGGTACACGTGGGCCGTGAACAGCCGGCTAAATCAGCTCACGGGGTGGTCTAACGACGCGGTGTCGGATCCTCCCTCTGAATGGTTTTTATTACAAAACATCCACACTCTGCGCACTTGGAACGTCACTGCCCGTGACAGTCGTGATGCAGGCACGACCTATCGCGTTTGTCACGGACAAGGCTACAGTCTCATAACTCACCGGCTTGACGACATTGACGTCTCGGCGACTTGGTGCGTTGATGCTGAGCTGTCGGTCAAGCAAGTCCGTTTGCGAATGGTCAATCGCGGTCACAAAACGGTGCGGCTTCGTGTCGTTGGGATGGTGGAATGGCTGTTGGGTGCCAATCGCGCTGACCGAGGCACCGTGAGCACCGCACACAGTCGTCAGTCGATTGTTAGCCCCACGCACCAAAGCACGCGTGATCCATTCGCTGCACGCAAAGCTTTGACCTGCCTGCTAGCCACGCAAAATGAACAGGCAGCTGGCTTCGGCGGTGGAACCGCATTTTTCGCGATGGAAAGCGCGATGGTGGACGTCGTTGATTGGACCTGTGATCGCCGTGAAATGATCGATTCACAAGGCCAAATTCGGTTGCCGCAACAATTCGGCGGACGTTCTGGAAGTGGTCTCGACCCCTGCGCCGCGCTTTCGTTAGTCATCAAAATCGCGCCAGGCGAAAATCTGGAACGAAACTTTCTGCTCGGGTATGCGGCAGACGCTGAAACCGCACTAACGCTTGCGGCCAGTGCGGCTGCGACACCGTCGATGCAACGCTTTGAGACGTCGCGAACGCAGTGGGATGCACTCTTGAGCAAAACCACGGTAAAGACGCCAGATCGGCTTTTTGACGCGCTAGTTAACCGATGGCTGATTTACCAAACTGTTTCCTGCCGAATGTGGGCGAAGGCAGGTTTTTATCAGGCGGGTGGAGCGACAGGCTTTCGCGACCAATTGCAAGATGCAATGGCGCTGGCGTGGGCCGCGCCTCACACGTTGCGTGCGCAAATCGAGTTGTGTGCGTCACGGCAATTTCCTGAGGGTGACGTTCAGCACTGGTGGCATGCACCCACAGGCGCTGGCGTGCGAGCCCACTTCTCGGACGACTTATTGTGGCTACCGCATGCGTGCTCACATTACCTGCGTGCGACTGGCGACGTAAGCCTGCTAGACCAAAGCGTGCCATTTCTGGAGGGTATTGCGATCCCCGCTGGTGCGGAGGACGCCTATTACGTCCCGACGATCAGCATGGCTCAGGCATCTGTTTACGAGCATGCAGCACGGGCGATTGATCACAGTCTGCGCGTCGGTGTTCACGGCCTGCCGCTAATGGGCGGCGGCGACTGGAATGACGGCATGAATCGCGTGGGTGCCGAAGGGCGCGGCGAATCCGTGTGGTTGGCGTGGTTTCTCTGTAAAGTGGTCGCAGACTTTTCACCCGTTGCTCGCGAGCGCGGTGACGACACGCGAGCCGCGCGGTGGGAGTCTTCCGTCGTAGGCTGGAAGGCTTCACTTAATGACAACGCCTGGGACGGGGAATGGTTTCGCCGCGCGTTCTTTGACAATGGAGAGCCACTCGGCGCGAGTCACAACGCTGAGGCTCGTATCGATTTGATCGCGCAGGCATGGTCGGTGCTATCGGGCACGGCCCAGCCTGAGATGCAACGTCGCGCAATGGCCTCGGTCGAAACCCATCTCGTTGATCACGACACGGGCCTCATCAAGTTACTCGACCCGCCGCTCGTAAACGCGATGCCCAGCGCGGGCTACATTCAAGCGTATCCACCCGGTGTGCGCGAGAACGGCGGACAATATTCGCACGGTGCGGTGTGGGCGTTGATGGCGCAAGCGGAGCTGGCCAAAGGCGCGCCGGCTCGCAGTGACGTTCGCGAACTGCCGTATCGCTACTTTAGCTATCTCAGCCCCGCGCACCGCACGCAGAATGGAGCGCATAGATCCGACTATGGTCTAGAACCCTATGTGATGGCGGGTGACGTCTATACGCAGCCGCCTTACGTCGGTCGAGGAGGGTGGAGCTGGTACACAGGCGCCGCAGCCTGGATGCATCGGGCCGCGATAGAGTCTCTTTTTGGCTTGCAGCAAACGGCGGAAGTACTCTATTTTTCGCCGTGCCTCCCAGCAGCTTGGCAACGCGCTGATTTGACTTTGACGCGGGAGAAAAAAACGATGCACTTCATTTTTCTGCAATTAGGCACGACAGAGGCCCTGGACGCCGTCGCACCGGTAGCGGCGACTGTCTTGCTCCCGGACGAACCATTGAACTGGGTGAGCCTTGCTACAGAGACGCACTTTGTAGTTCCGCTTATCGGGCACAACGCGCAATCAAATAGCCCGAAATCGCAATAGGCCCAACAATGCGAGACCGCTACATCTCTGCGACCAAGAGTGTGCGCCGCGCGATTTGCTGTGTTTCCTCGGATCGCATTACATGCACCATGCATCGCGATTTCGCACTGCTAATGGTGCGACTGGAAACTGTATTCTCACCCGCATCGAGATTAATGCCAATCCATCGTAATCGTTCGCAGATCGCCTCCCGGGTCAGAGGATCGTTCTCGCCGATGCCGCCGGTAAAAATGAGAGCATCTATCCCATCAAGCGACGCGATCATCGCTGCAATTTGCTTAGCTGCAGATACGCAGAACATTTGAATGGCGAGTGCCGCATCGGCGTTAGTCGCCGAGGCGGCTCGCAATTGCCGCATGTCGCTGCTCACACCTGAAATACCGAGCAACCCGGATTCGCGTTGTAGCAGAGTATCGAGTCGTTCTACGTCGAACTTCTTTTCGCGCAACAAATACACGAGCACACCCGGGTCTAGGTCGCCGGTGCGAGTACCCATGATGATGCCGCCGGTCGGGGTGAGCCCCATACTGGTGTCGACCGATTTCCCATTGCTCACGGCCGTGATGCTGGAGCCATTGCCGAGATGCGCAATGATTAGCCGTTCAGGCACTGAAGCCGTAAATTGACGCAGGATCGATTCGCACGACAAACCGTGAAACCCGTAGCGTTCAATACCTTCGGTTTTGAATATGCGCGGGAGCGATAGCGTACGTGCTCGCTCCGGCATGTTTCTATGAAAACTACCGTCAAAACACGCGATATGCGGAACGTTAGGAAAACTCTCCTGCGCCACCGCGATGACGGACAAAGCAACTGGCGTGTGCAGCGGCGCGAATCCTTTTGCTGCGCCCAACTGCGCGAGTACGTCGGCGTCAATGCGGCAATCGCTTCGCAATAAAGGTCCACCATGCACCATTCGATGGCCTATGGCGTCTGGCGTTGGCGTGCCTGCATCAACCATCGCTTTGACGACACAGTTCATCGCCGCCCGTTGATCAGCGATGGTCAAAGGTCCTCGGAAAATTACATTCCCAGTCGAGTCTCTCACGCTAAAGCTGCTGCTTCTCGAACCAATCGCATCGGCGTCGCCGATCAAGAGTGTCTTGAGCTCGGTATCAACGAGCTGAAACAGTCCAAACTTCAGCGACGACGAACCGCTGTTTAAGGCGAGGACGGTGGGCGCGCTACCTGATGCTTTCAACTCACTAGCTACCAAAGGCGCTGCTCCTACCCGTTCTGCGTGTTACTACGAAGCATAGTAGTACACGGACGGGCATTGGAAGTGGTCAACGTTCCGCAAATCGGGTGCCATTGGCGTCAAGCGTAGCGAAGTTTCAGGAGGCTGCGGCAGAGCTACTCCGGCAACCCAAGCAATCGCACAGCATTTCCTTTCAAAATCCCCGGCATCACTTCGGGCTTGAACCCGGCTTCCTCGAAATCTTTCATCCACCGCTCGGGTGTGATGAGCGGATAGTCGGAGCCGAAGAGCACGCGGTCCTTGAGCATCGTGTTGGCGTAATGCACGAGCTGCTTCGGGAAGTACTTGGGACTCCAACCCGATAGGTCGATCCAAACGTTGGGCTTGTGCGTAGCGACCGAAAGGGCTTCGTCTTGCCAAGGAAAACTCGGGTGCGCCATCACGATTTGCATGTCGCCGAAATTCACGGCGACATCATCAAGGTGCATCGGGTTGGAATACTCCAATCGCAGCTTGCCGCCGCAATACATTCCAGAGCCAATGCCACTATGGCCCGTATGAAAAATCACGGGCATTTTGTGTGCGTTGATCACTTCGTAGAGCGGCCAGCACATGCGGTTGTTGGGATGAAAGCCCTGTACCGTCGGATGGAGCTTGAAGCCTTTAATGCCTTCTTCCTTGATCAAGCGTTCGGCCTCACGCGCCCCCATTTTGCCCTTGTGCGGGTCGATGCTCGCAAACGCGATCATCATGTCGCTATTTTCTTTGGCGGCAGCTGCAATTTCTTCGTTCGGTATGCGCTTGCGGCCTAGGTTGGCTTCGGCGTCAACGGTGAACATGACCAAGCCGATTTTCTTCTCGCGGTAATGCGCGATGGTTTCTGCAATCGTGGGGCGATTGCTTGAGCGAAAGTACTTGTCGGCTGCGCGGTCGTACTCCTCGCCGTATGCATCAAACGGATTCCAGCAGCTCACCTCGGCATGCGTGTGAATGTCGATGGCGATTAGGTCTTTGTGGTTCATGGCGAAGGTCTTTTGGGTTTGTAAACTTTTTGCAATAGCGACATCAGAGTCTCGCGCTCAGCTGGCGTAAGACCCGCCGCCACACGATCTTCCAAATCTCGAGCCGTTGCTTCGGCGTCACGCATCAATTTTTTGCCGTCTGCGGTGAGGTGTAATCCAATGGCGCGGCCGTCGGTCGGGTGAGGTCTACGCACAATGAGGCCGCGTTTATCCATATCTGCCACCAGTCGGACAAGGTTTGGCGGAAGAATGCCTAACGCGGTGCAGAGCTGGCGCGAGGTCACGCCGGGGTTGTGGGCTACCAACGATAGAAGCGAAAAATCTACGGGCCGTAGCCCGTAGATCGACATACGTTCTAGAAATACTTCGATCACCGTAAGCGCCGCGCGTCGAGCGTTGTACCCCAGCAATGACTCCAAGAACGAAGTATCGACCGGCGGGTCGCCGTTGACGACGTCCGTCACCGCGCTTGGCTTCGCCGCGGCCGTTGGCACCGCAATCGTCACGGACTTCGCGCGGTTAGATGGTTGCGCCATCCCGCTTACGATTCCGCTGTGAAGCCGATACGTTTGACCAACGGCCCCCATCGCTCAAATTCGGCTTTCTGCGAGCGCGATTGCTCTTCTGGTGTTGAGCCTTGCGCAATGAGACCCGTAACCGCTAAGCTCTCTATGACAGCCCTTTCCCTGAGTGCGGCGTTAATTGCAGCACTTGCAGCGGCGACAACCGTGGGAGGTGTTTTTGAGTGTGCATAAAAACCAAACCATTCTTCCGTCGTCAGCTCGGGGAAGCCTTGTTCGGCAAACGTGGCAACATCCGGCGAAAACGGCGAGCGTTGCTTGCCGGAAGTGGCCAATAAGCGGAGACGCCCTGCGCGGTGGTACTGTAAGAAGTCGCCGCTTGGCGTGCACATCGACGCGAGCTGTCCACCCACTACGTCTGTGACGCCTGGCACTGAGCCGCGGTATGCGACGTGCTTCAGGTCAACGCCCGCATTCAGGCCCATCAGCGCGCCGATGAAATGTGGCGTTGAACCAGCGGCAGGCGAGCCGTAGTTAGCGTCTTTCGGATTGGCCTTTGCCCACACCAAAAAGTCTTTCACCGTCTTTACGCTAGCAGGTACCAGCGGGCCAACTGCGAACCCGTGATGCATGACAGCAGCGATTGAAACCGGCACGAAATCTTTAAGAGGATCGTAACCAAGCCTGGCGTAAATATGCGGGAAAATTGCAACCTGAGAAAATGGCGTAAGCGCCAGCGCGGCTCCGTCTGCGGGCGCAGCCTTCAACGCTTCTAGCGCGATGCGTCCACCAGCGCCGGTTTTGTTCTCCACCACGCCCGCGTTTTTTGAGTAAGGCGTCGAGCCCAGACGCTCGCCAACGCGGCGAGCGACGCCATCTCCCGCGCTGCCCGCCGGAAATCCGTAGAAAATTTTCACTGCGTCAACGGCGGCTGATTGCCCGAACGAATCAAGTGGGTTGAGCGCTGCGAGCGCAGATAGCGACATTAGGGATTGGTTGAATTGACGACGTGAAGTCATGTTTAATCCTTTATTCTCGATTAAGGTCGCGGCGCAAGCGCCGCGGCTATTGGACACGCCGGAGCGGCGATCGAACCTATTGGCAGCTAAAACTTGCTGCACTCTCCTTGTCGCCACTCACGTAGCGAGCCACTTTTGGATATGGACACAGCGGACGTGTGCGCGTTGCAGACCAATCGGCAGGCAGCTCCGCATTGACGCCACCTGCATTGCCCGTGCCACGCGCCGTAGCAACAACTGAATCAGGTGCGATGCCGTTTTCTACCCAATTAACAATGGGTGTCACCATATCAAATTGATCTGCAGCTGGGCCGCCGCTGCAATGGTTCATGCCGGGCACGCGGTAGAACCGAGCGAACGATGAGGCATCGCCGTTGTTCGACGTAGTGAGGCCGTCGTACCAAGTCAGCGTGTCTGCCGCCGAGAAAATTGGATCGGATACGCCGTGATAAACCATCATCTTGGCGCCGCGAAGCTTCAGCGTGCCGAGATCAGTTGGGCTTGGCGGTGTCATGAAGGACATACCGGCTTCGGGATAGGTGGCATTCGTCGCGTAAATTTGCGCTGCCAGATCGTCAATCGACACAGTCAACGAATTGGCGATGAACGCTGGAGGCGCGCGGAAAATAGTGCCAGCCGCGAGTGGATCAAGCGCTTGAGAGTTCACGAATTTCCACAGTGCCCAGCCATTTCCGGAAATGCCCGGATCAAACCAGAATTTGTTATAGACCGCCGTACCGGTGCTTGTCTTTGCGCCCGCAAACGTGCCGGCCATCACAGTTTTTTGCGCCGCCGTTAGACACCGGCCATCACGCTCGCCGCTACAGGTGGGGACGTCGGTTTCTAGGCTAAATGTCTTTTGGCAGGCGTTGGTGTCCTGCACGAGCCCGTCCGTCGAGCCGTCTAACGCGTCACATCTATCTAGGATTTTTTTGCTCAGCAGCGCACGTTCCGCGTTCGTGAAACCTGTCGAAAGGTCTGCGATCGTGCGCTTGCCGTTTGCCACGGTAGCGCCTGCCGTCATGATCTTTGCGAACTGCTGCGAGCCCCAAATGTTGGCGACGGCTGCTTTGGGAAGGTTGAAGCCCGGCGCGCCGACCACGTAACCATCGTACTGGTCTGGGTAGCGCGCCGCCGCGACCATCGCGTGTCGGCCGCCGTTGGAGCACCCGCCGATGTAAGAGCGATCTGGCGCTTTGCCGTACGCTGTCTTGATGAGCTCTTTGGCCATCGGCGTGAGTTTCGCGACGGCTTGGTAGCCGTAGTCCAAGCGAGCTTGAGGCTCGAACCCGAACGCTGTTGTCTGCGCGCCCGTGTGCCCAGCGTCTGAGCTGATCACCGCGAAGCCTTGCAGCAGGGCATGGGTTAGCGGGCCACCGCCGAACGCGCCGACTGCCGTGGAAACGTTGCCATCAAGTCCACCATTGGCCTGATAGAAATAGCGGCCGCTCCAGTCTTTCGGCAGGCGCATTTCGAAACTGATGGCGTAATCTTTGCCATCTGAGCCAACGCGCTTGTACATCGAGCCTTTCACCAAGCAGTGCTCTGCTACCGGCTTTCCGGCGAGCGTTAACGAGCCAGCCGCTACCGTAGCAGCAGAGGCAATGGTGGTGTTGGCGAATCTAAATTGCGTGCTCAGGTCCGTGCATCTATCGAGGGCTGCCCCTTTGGCTCCGCTTAGCTGCGGAACAGTGGGCGCGGACGTGCCCGTGGTGCTACATCCGCCGAGCAGCACGAGCAGTGACACGCTGGCCAGTGGGGCGCGTTTCATCATGTTTCCACCTAAAGAATTTGATGATGCGAAGAGAGTGGTGGCTGCACAAACGCTCCTTAACGTTGCCAGCAAGCCCCTATCTGTCGTGGGCAACCGTCAAAAAGATTACTCAACGGCATTCGGTTGATGCTTGCTGACGAACCAACGCGTGGATGCGCCAACACCTTGGTGTCAGTGCACCTACCTACTGCGGTTTCAAAATATTTGCGATGGTGCCCGCATGCAGTCCATCTACCAACGCAGCACGATGCGCGAGCACCGAGCGTTGATTGATCGATCCTTTGTCGGTGATTTCGCCTTTGTCGAGCGAAGGCGGATCGCTGAGCAGGCAAAGTCGTGCGACGCGATTGGCGCTGCCTGTTGCGGTGGCAGCCAGAGTGTTAACTACACCTTGAAAATGTGCGAGCACCGGTGCCGACGCGAGCACATCTGCGAGGCTCGTGCTGTCCGGCAATCCGCTCAGTTTGCGCACAGCCGGAACGATCGGAAAAATCATCGCGCCGATTTCGTGCAGATTGATGCCGGTGATGACGGCGTCTTGCACGTAGGGCGCGCCTGCGCCAATGATCTTGCCGCGCAGCGGCCCGACGCTCACAAAGGTCCCGGTGGCGAGTTTGAAGTCTTCTGCGATACGGCCATCAAAGCGCACACCTTTGTGCAGATCGCTTTCATCGATCCATTTCACGGCGTCGCCGGTGCAGAAGAAGCCTTCGTCATCGAACGCACCCGCGCTCGCCTCGGCGTTGCGCCAGTATCCCGGCGTGATGTTCGGACCGCGATAGCGGACTTCGACCTTGCCGTCGACGGGCACGAGTTTGAGCTCCATGCCGGGCGTCGGGACACCGAGGTCGCCTGCCTTCACATTGGGACTGGTGACAAAAATTCCGAACGGTCCGGATTCGGTCATGCCGAGGCCCGTGGTCATCACGATGCGCTCACCGACTTCACGTTCGGCGTGCGTGAACAGACTGTCCCACACCGGCTGCGCAAGCGCCGCACCGGCGTAGAAGAACATGCGAACGCGCGAGAGCATCGTGCGGCGCAGCGCGTCGTCGGTGTGCATGGCTTGCGCGATGGCTTCGAAACCCGTGGGCACGTTGAAGTACACCGTGGGAGCAACTTCGCGCAGATTACGCAACGTCTCGTGCATCAACGCAGGCGTGGGCTTGCCGTCGTCAATGTAGAGCGTGCCGCCGTTGTAGATCGTGAGACCGAAATTGTGGTTGCCGCCGAACGTGTGGTTCCACGGCAGCCAGTCGACGAGCACCGGTGGTGCTTCGGTGAGCACCGGCATGGATTGGCGCATTTGCTGTTGATTGGCACACCACATGCGTTGGGTGTTGATCACCGCTTTCGGCAGTTTGGTCGACCCGCTTGTGAACAAAAACTTCGCAATGGTTTCGGGGCCTGTGGCGTGCATCGCCGCGTCGACGGCGGCGGTGGGCTCGGTCGCGAGCCATGAAGCAAGTGTTTCCACACTGCCGTTCGCGCGTTGACGTTCACCGAGCGCGTCAACGACAACAGGCGTTTCGGCGGGAATCGCGGCGTCAATCGCTTTGCCGTAACGCTGCAAATCGGCCGCGTAGACCACGCCCGGTGTGATGGTGCGCACGACGTGTTTGAGCTTGTCGTAATCTTGGCTCACCAGAGAATACGCGGTGGACACCGAGCAATACGGCACGCCGACGTACATCGCACCGAGTCCCAATAGGGCGTGCTCGATGCTGTTTTCCGAAAGTATCGCCAGCGGATGGTCGGCGCTCGCGCCGTGATTGAGGAGCGCTTGTCCGATACTGCGCGCGGCGCGTAAGGCTTCGGCGTACGTGACGTACTTCCAGTCACCGCGTGAGCCGTCCGCGTTCAACGCGCGCCGCGCCATCATCGGTTGCTCGGGCGTGAGTGTTGCCCAGTGCACGAGGCGATCCGTAATGCGATCTGCAAATTTTTCGAGCGGTTGCTCGGCGCGCACGTAAGCGTGCTCGCCGTCGCGGCGTACATGCACGCGATCCACGCCGAAGTGCAAATCGCGGTATTTGGGAGTGTTGGCGGCGCTCATGATGCCTTGACCTTTGCACCACGGCCTTCGAGAAAATCACGCACGCGGGCTTTGGCTTCGGGTGCGCTTTGCGCAATCGCGGAGATCAGGCCTTCGGTCAGAAAGCCGTGGTCTGCGGGCTGTTCGGCGATACGCGGCAAGGCGTGGATCAGCGAATAATTCGTCATCGGCGCGTTGGTGGCGATGCGTTCAGCGATCGCGATGGCCTTCGCCAAGGCTTCACCCGCTGCGACGTGATACTGCGCGAAACCAAGCGCCACGCCTTCGGCTGCTTTGTACACGCGACCGGTGAGCATCATGTCGAGCATGCGATGCGCACCGATGAGTTTCGGAATACGCACAGAACCGCCACCGCCGACAAAGATACCGCGCGAACCTTCAGGTAACGCGAAAAACGATGTGTCGTCCGCCACGCGAATGTGGCAACTCGTTGCCAGTTCCAAACCGCCGCCGACCACCGCGCCGTGCAGCGCCGCGACGACCGGGATGCGGCCAAATTCAATGTTGGTCAGGATGCGATGCCAACTGCGCGAATGGTGTAAGCCGTCAACCGCGTCGCGCTCTTTGAGTTCGGAGAGATCGAGTCCCGCGCAGAAGTGTTCGCCGTCACCTGTGAGTACCGCCGCGCCGACCGTCGTCGGCAGTCCGGCAAACGCGGCGTCGACTTGCGCCATGAGACCGTCGCTCAATGCGTTGCGCTTGTGCGGACGCTGCAAACGTACGATGGCGATCGCGCCTCGCACCTCAACGCTTACGTCGCTGCCGGGAAGATTCGATGACCGGGACGTTTGGGATGTGGACGACGCGTCCATAGCTTTCCTCCTAATTGATTATTAAATGTAACTATATTGATTCGCGACTGCAAGCGGATTTGCCCGACTGAAACTGCTGCGGCGCAGCGTTCGAGGCTCGTTTGTGAGCGTGGCGCTCTTGTTGGATTTCGCTCTTTTGCAGTGCAACAATTGATTTGTTCAAATGGGCAGTGCGAGGGCAACCTATTACAGATGTCGCACGAAATAGTGGTAACAGCTTTTAAGGTGGAGCGACAGTTATACGGTGGATACGTTACGAATTTATCAATAGTCGACTAAAGCTAAAATGGCGTTGTAAGCCATACACAGCTGTCGCCGGATACAAAAAGGTGTAAGGCAACGATTGACTGTCCATCCTAAGTCGGCCGCCGCGAACTTCGCGCTCGCCCACGCATCATGCGTTTCGCCGTCGAAATCTCGCAGTTCGTCGCAAGAGGCATGCGCCACCAACGCGCTTTCACGGAAACTCCATCCATCGCGACGAATCAGACTTCGTTGCCCCAGTACTCATGCGGCTCAGACGACGGAGATTTCTATGCCAACCCAATTTTCATCCTTGACGCAACACACAGCAGCTGCCGCGCTTGCTGCGCTCGCACCACTAATGGTCACCGGCTTGATCACATGGCAGAGTCCGGCGGCCGCGCAAACTAGTGGGACGGCGACGCCAACCGTTGCCGCGGCAAACGTCACCGCACCGCGCACCTTCGGTCTTGTTGCCGCCGTTGGCGATCAGTTTCAGCATGTGCGGCAGAAAGAATCAGTAGGCTCGCACCTTGAGCCGTACTCTCGCCGAACGCTAACTATTCCCGATCAAGTGCTGAACTACGCGGTGCTGCGTGGGCTTGATCGTGCGGTTGCGCTCGAATACCCAAACTCCGAACGCGTGCTCATGGCGATGCGGCCGGACCCTGCGGTGCAACTCGCGCTGCCGCAAGACCGAGAAGCCATGGCGATGGCTGGTGTGATGAAAATGTTGGAAGCCAGCGCCGACCGTAGTAAGTGGGACGAGATCATTGTTGTTACGCCGAAATGGTTGATGTCCGAACGTGAAGGTATGGGCGCGAAGCTCTCTGGCTTGGGGCTCTACGTGCAACCGTTGGGCGCCATGACGGAAGCGTTCGACGAAGGCCTACTGCCGGACGCCGCCGAAACCATCGACCGTGAAAGCACCACGTCGCGACGTTTCGTCGCGCCGTTCTTCTATGTTCAGGTGACTTGGCTCGACGCTAAAACACTCAAGGTCAACAAGACTGAATCACGTTTCGACTTTCGCAAAATCGTGAATAAAGAGTCCACCGCGCTCGACGTTGAGGCTGCGTTTACGCCCGAGCAGTTGGCTTCGCACATTCAGCGTTTTGTTGAAACCTCGGCGTTGCGTTCGGTCACCACTCAGAGCAGTTCCGTAGAAATCGGCACGGTTCGCACGATGCCAGAACCCGCGAAGACCGACGGAAAAAAATAGCTGTACCGCAGCTGGCACCGAACGCACGAATAGAATGACGCTGTTGCTCGCCGCCAACGTGGTGAGCGCAGCGTCTTTTCAATTCTGATTCGGAGCGCCGGTCCAGTGCCCCAACCCGTTGTTTATTCCCTCGCTGATTTTGATTACGCGCTGCCGCCTGCGCTAATCGCGCAATATCCGTTGCCCGTGCGCTCTGCGAGCCGTTTGCTCGACGGCCGCGATGACGCCCCCGTTGACCGTACGTTTTCCGTGCTGCCGTCGCTGCTGCAGCCCGGCGATTTGCTCGTGTTCAACAATACTAAAGTGCTCAACGCACGACTTCGCGCGGTAAAGACCAGCGGTGGCGTCGTTGAAGTGTTGGTTGAGCGCTTGCTCACGCCGAAGCTCGCGCTTACCCAGCTCCGCGCAAGTCACGCGCCCAAGCCCGGCACGCGCATCGTTATCGCGGGTAAGCACAACGCCGAAATCATCGGTCGCGACGATCGCTTTTTTCAGGTGCAACTACTGGATGCTGGCAGCGACTTCGAATCAATGATGCGCGACGCAGGCGAGTTGCCGTTGCCGCCCTACATGCAGCGCGCAGCGGGTGACAGCGACACAGCACGCTATCAAACGGTCTACGCGCAACACGCGGGCGCGGTCGCAGCACCAACGGCGGGACTGCACTTCGATGAAGCCACACTCGACGCATGCCGAGCGCGCGTTATTGAGATGGCGGAAGTCACGCTGCACGTCGGCGCAGGAACTTTCCTCCCAGTGAAAACCGACGCCATCGCCGAACACAAAATGCATCGCGAGCGTTATGTGTTGCCTCTAGCGTCCGTCGACGCAATCAAGGCGTGTAAAGCGCGCGGCGGTCGCGTGGTGGCCGTTGGCACCACCAGCGTGCGCACACTCGAAGGTTGTGTGCGTGAATGCGGCGAGCTGCGCGCCCATGAGAGCGAGACCGATATTTTCATCACGCCGGGCTACGAATTCAAAGTAGTGGACATGCTCCTCACCAACTTTCACTTGCCGAAATCAACGCTCTTGATGCTCGTTTCCGCGTTCTCCGGTTACGAGCACATCCGCGCGCTCTACGCGCACGCGATCAAAGAGCGTTACCGATTTTTTAGCTATGGCGATGCGATGCTTCTCGCCCGAGCGCCTAGATAACTGAATATGAAATTTGAACTCATAAACACTGACGGCCACGCGCGACGCGGTCGCGTGCACCTCAATCACGGCGTGGTTGAAACACCGATCTTCATGCCCGTGGGCACTTACGGCACGGTCAAGGCCATGACGCCGCAGATGCTGACCGATATTGGCTCGCAAATTATTCTCGGCAATACGTTTCACCTCTGGCTGCGGCCTGGCACAGCGATCATCGACCAGTTCAAAGGCCTGCACGATTTCATGGGCTGGCGCGGCCCAATTCTCACGGACTCCGGCGGCTTTCAGGTCTGGTCGCTTGGCCAGTTGCGAAAGATCGTGGAAGAGGGCGTGCACTTCTCGTCGCCAATCAATGGAGATAAGTTGTTCCTTTCGCCTGAAGTCTCGATGCAGATTCAGCGCTCGCTCAATTCCGACATCGTGATGCAGCTCGACGAATGCACGCCAGCCGAAGCTACCGTCGATGAGGCAAGAACATCGCTGCAACGCAGTCTCCGCTGGGCGCAGCGCTCAAAAGACGAACACCTTCGCTTGGAGAACACTAACGCGCTCTTCGGGATCGTACAGGGCACGCTGTTCGAGTCGCTGCGCGCGGAATCTCTCGCGGGCCTGAATGACATAGGCTTTGATGGCATTGCCGTCGGCGGTCTTTCGGTTGGTGAATCGAAAGAGGACATGCATCGCATCCTCGACTTCATCGGGCCGCGCTTGCCAGCGGATAAGCCGCACTACTTGATGGGTGTCGGTACGCCGGAAGATTTGGTTTACGCCGTGGAGCGCGGCATCGACATGTTTGACTGTGTGATGCCCACACGTAACGCGCGTAACGGTTGGCTCTTCACCCGCTTCGGCGACATCAAGTTGAAGAACGCCAAGATGCGCGACGATCATCGCCCGCTCGATGAGAGTTGCACCTGCTACACCTGCAAGAACTTCAGTCGCGCCTACCTGCATCATCTCAACAAAACGGGTGAAATTCTCGGCGCGATGTTGAACACGATTCACAACCTTCACTACTACTTGAACCTCGCGAAAGAAATGCGCGAGGCGATAGAGGAGCAACGCTTCGTCGCGTGGCGCGAACAATTCCAACGCGATCGGGCGCGAGGAACGGATTGACGCTGCCTCGTTAAGGCTGCGTCGGCGCCAACTACTTTGATGCGATTTGGCGTGCTTTTTTGTTGGATTTCGTTTCTACTGCCGCCTGCATAAGATTTTTCTGCTTTGCGTGAAGTGCCGCGCTTGCGAGTGCGGTGCCGTTTTCGCTGCGAAACAGAAAACTCGCGTTATTTCTATATCCTCCCGGAGCCCGTATGTATCCGAATGTCTCTTTGCGCGCGCTTGCTCGACACGTAAGCGCACCTATCACCGCGACGATGCTGTTTTGTTTGCCCCTCACCGGCGTTAGTGCGGGCGGCGTCAGCCCCGAGGCGTTGCCAGACGCGGCAAATTTCACGAATCGCCTGATCGTAAAAATGGCGCAGTCATCGGCAAAAGGTCCATCCCTCTCTGCTACGGACGGCGCGCAGATTGCTGTAGCCATGAGCTCTGCCTCTGGACGTACGCTCAGTTTTTCGCACCAAACGGGCTTTGGCGCTGCAATTTTGAAGACTACGTCAAGAATGACGTTGCCGGAGGCTGCGTCACTTGCCGCGCAGATCGCTGCGCAGCCCGGCGTTGAGTACGCCGAGCCCGACAGTCGCATGTTTACGATGCTTGTGCCGAATGACACGAGCTACCCCAGCCTCTGGGCGTTGAAGCCCCCCACGGTGGGCAACTACGGGATCAACGCGCAAACTGCCTGGGACACAACGACCGGTTCTGCGAGCATTGTGGTGGCGGTGATCGACACCGGAATTACCAACCACGTCGATCTCGCCGGACGAACGGTGGCCGGCTACGACTTCATCGCCGATATTCCGACCGCTAACGACACAACGGCTCGCGACGGCGATCCGTCGGACCCAGGAGATTGGATTACATCGGTCGAATCGACGACGGTCGGTGGCGATTATGAGGGGTGCAGGGTAACCAACAGCAGTTGGCACGGCACGCATGTCTCGGGCACTATCGGGGCGATTGGCAACAACAGCCTCGGCGTGGCGGGCATTAACTGGATTTCAAAAGTACAGCCTGTACGCGCCCTCGGAAAATGCGGTGGATGGACGTCCGACATTGCCGACGCTATCACCTGGGCTGCGGGCGGTACGGTCGCCGGTGTTGCCGCCAATGCCACGCCGGCCAAAGTCATCAACATGTCGCTCGGTGGAACAGGCCCGTGTCCGCTTTCCTATGTGAACGCAGTCAATACTGCCGTGGCCAATGGCACCTTGGTGGTGGTTTCGTCGGGCAATAGCGGCGTCGGTACCGCCGGTTCGCGGCCAGCCAATTGCCCCGGCGTCATGGCTGTTGGGGCGACCGCGCAGTCGGGGGCACGCAGCGTTTTCAGCTCTACGGGGTCAAGTAACTACGGCGCTCCCACCACAATTTCCGGACCGGGCTCGTCGATTCTTTCGACGCTTAACACTGGCGCGACAGTCCCCGTCGGGGACACCTACGTGAACTACCAGGGCACCTCCATGGCCGCGCCCCACGTCGCGGGCGTTGCCTCGTTGATGCTTTCCGTACGTCCCACGCTGTTGCCGCATCACTTAGCTGCCATGATCCGGGGCACTGCTACTGCGTTCCCGAGCAACGCCACGCGTGACGTCGACTGCCAAATTCAGCGTTGCGGCGACGGCATAGTCAACGCTGCGAGCGCAGTAGCGGCGGCGCAAGCGTGCGCCGTTCCACCGACTGCGGGCACGCCTGCCGCAATCTCCGAAGCCTGCAACGGTGACTTGGATGGCAACGGCGTGGTGAGTCCGCTCACGGATGGCCTGCTCGCCATACGGCTGGCGTCAGGGATGAGCGGCAGCGCACTGACTGCAAACGCGCTGGGTGCATGCGCCACGCGAACGACTTACACGGCGCTCCGCGATTTCATGAACCGCAACTGCGGCACGGCCTATCCATAGACATGTCGGGTGGGCGCTGAGTGCCTACCCTGCGCTTAAGCGGCTCGTCACGCCCTGCACAATGCCCGAAGCAGGGCGGCGGATGGTTTAACCCGAACGGCGTTAACGCTTACGTGGCGCAACAGCCCGGCGCACTGCATGGACGGCGTTCACGTAACCAGAATCGAATTTGCGAGCCTGATCGTAGTGGCGCCGCTCCTACAATCGGTCGCAATTCTTCACTGTGACCAAAGCGCATATGAACCGTCGGCAGTTTTCACAATCCGCAGTGACGGCATTGGCCGTTGCATTGACTGGCCATGCCCTCGCCCAATCCGGCCCCTATCCCAACCGCACCGTGAAGATCATCGCGCCTGTCGCGCCCGGCGGTGGCGTAGATTTGGTGGCACGCACCGTGGCCGAACGCCTGCAACGCGCGTTGGGCCAAACGTTCATTGTGGAGAACATGAGTGGTGGCGGCGGTGTGATCGCTTCACAAGCGACGCTGCGCGCCGCGCCGGATGGGTACACCTTGATGCTTGGCTACGTGGCTACGCACGGCACCAACCCCGCGATGCGCAATATTCCCTACAACGCGGTGAAAGATTTCACGCCGATTGCGATGGTGGCCGGCACGCCAAACGTGTTGGTCGTTGGCGCAGGTGTGGCTGCGAACAATGTGAAGGAACTCGTCGCGCTCGCGAAGAAGACGCCGCTCAATTTCGGAACGGCAGGACAAGGCTCGCTCACGCATTTGCTGGTCGAACAATTCAAACTAGCCGTGGACATTCAAGCCACGCACGCGCCTTATCGTGGCATCACGCCCGCCATCACTGACGTGCTCGGTGGACAAACGCAATTCATGATGCCGGGCCTCGCCGCAGCACTGCAACACATTAAGAGCGGCAAACTGCGTCCGCTCGCGGTCACCGGGAGCAAGCGGCACGCCGCGCTTCCCGACGTGCCAACGTTTGAGGAGTTGGGTTTCTCCGGATTCACCGCCGTGCAGTGGTACGGCATCGTTGGCCCAGCGAAATTGCCCGCGCCTATCGTTGCAAAGCTCAACGAAGAAATTAACAGGGCGATCAACTCGCCCGAGCTGCGCGAACGCCTCTCTGGCGAAGCGCTGGAGCCCATGCCGATGACGAGCGCCGCGTTCGGCGCATTTATCGAGGCCGAAGTCGCACGCTGGACCAAGCTCGTTCGCGAACGAAATATTGAGGTGAATGGTTAGCCACGAGAGGTCATACCCTTGAAGGGGTAGAAACTCGCGTCCCACATAGCCGGCCCCGCTCACTATTCACCACTCACTGCTCACCTTTCAAACATGGCCCGCAACACTCAAGTCTCCGCCGATCACAATCCGCCTCCCGTTACGCGCACGCTCGCTGAGTTTGTCGCTAACCACCCCTCACGAGGATGGAGTGACGCGGTCGATCACGAGGCGCATCGCACGTTTTTCAATTGGTTTGGCTGTGCTGTAGGTGCCGCGCATCACGAGGCGGCCGACGCTGTGCTGCGCGCGCTTGCCGTCATGCAACCCGCGCCGCAAGCTACCGTTCTTGGGCGTCGCGAGCGTATTGACATCGCAGGCGCTGCGTTGGTGAACGGCATCACGTCGCACACCTTTGACTTCGACGACACGCATCTCAAGACCATCATCCACCCTGCGGGCCCGGTTGCCTCTGCGATTCTTGCGCTCGCTGAAGTCTCAGGCGCGAGCGGTCGCTCGGTGATCGATGCGCTGGTGCTCGGCATTGATGTCGCATGCCGCGTCGGCAACGCTATGTATCCCGATCATTACGACCGCGGCTGGCACATTACAGGTTCGACCGGGATGCTCGGCGCGGCAGCCGCGTGTTCGCGTTTGCTGGGGCTTGATGCCGACAAAACGCAAATGGCGCTCGGCATCGCCGCGTCCACCCCCGTCGGCCTGCGCGAACAATTCGGCACCATGACCAAACCGTTTCATCCGGGCGCGGCAGCGCGCGCGGGCATGCTCGCGGCGCTGATGGCGCGTGAGGGTTTCACCGCCAGCAAGCGCGCGCTCGAAGCGCCGCGTGGCTTTATGCAAGTCGCGTCAACCAAATGCGATTGGAACGAAATCACCGACGAGCTGGGCTCGCGCTTTGAAATTTCATTCAACACCTACAAACCGTTTGCCTGCGGCATCGTGATTCACCCCGCGATTGACGCCTGCGCACAGCTTCGCGCTGCGGGCGTAAAGGCGGAAGACGTGGAGCGCATTGAGCTTTCCGTGCACTCGCTGGTGCTTGAGCTCACTGGCAAGAAAGAACCGAAGGATGGCTTAGAGGCGAAATTCAGCGTGTATCACGGTTGTGCGGCCGGCTTGCTGTTTGGCGAGGCGGGCGAGGGCGAGTTTGACGATGCGCTTGTGAGCCGCTCCGATGTGGTCGCGATTCGCCGCAAAGTGATCGCGACCGTCGATGCGACGATTGACGAGGCTGAGGTGCGCGCGGTGGCCGTGCTGCGCGATGGTTCCAAGAAGGCGGTGCACGTGGAGCATGCGATTGGCTCGTTGCAGCGCCCGCTGACCGACGGTGACCTCGAGCGCAAGTTCACGTCGCTCGCCGCGCCGGTGTTAGGTGAGCGCTCGCTCGCGCCGCTGATGGCTTCGCTCTGGGCGTTGGGTAATGCGACGGACGTGCGCGACGTCACAGCGCTGGCGGTGCCAGCGGCTTAACACCGCTGAGTATGCAAACGACTTTCTAGCGCTAGCGACCGCCTGGCGGTCGTTTCGGCTGAATTTTTCTGAATGTCGACATAGCTTCAAAAGAAGCGCTAATGACCGCCTGGTAGTCACTTGAGCGCAAAAGCTGTATCGGACCGCCGCCGCGTTTTTCGGCTCAGTTTGCCGCCTCCATGCCCCGCTACAATTCATGGTTAACTTTTTGATTTACTGAGGTTTTCTCATGTTTGGCACTGCACACGCGCAATCTATGTTCGGTGGTGGCGCGGAAGGGAGTCAGCTCCTGTCCCTCCTGCCGATGATCGGCATCTTTGTTGTCTTCTATTTCCTCTTGATTCGCCCGCAACAAAAGCGCGCCAAAGAGCAAAAGGCGATGATCGACGCTATGCAAAAAGGCGACGAAGTCGTCACCGCTGGCGGCATGGTCGGAAAGGTCACGAAGTTGGACGACAACTACGTCACCATTCAAGTTGCCGCTGGCACCGAGATCGCCTTCCAGCGCAATGCAGTGACCGCGCTGCTGCCTAAGGGCTCCATTAAGCAAATTTAGTGAGTCCGCGCGCCGCTGGACGCCGTTCGTCGGTCTGCGCAATGGCTTTTTCGTGGCGGGTTGGGATGGCTAAATTCGTCCCAACCTCCGTCAAATCTTCAGCATAGAGCCCAAGCCTATGAATCGCTATCCCCTGTGGAAATACCTCGTCATGATCGCTGCGGTCTTGATTGGGCTCTTCTATACCGTTCCTAATATCTTCCCGCAGGTGCCTGCGGTGCAGGTGTCCACCAACAAGACGGCCGTGAAGCTTGACGCTTCGCTGTTGGAACGGGTTGAAAAAACGCTCAAAGGTGCGGGACTCGCAGTGGCGTCGTCGGAGCTTGACGTTGCCAACGGCGTTCACGTTCGCTTCGCGAAGGGTGATTTCGGCGCGCAGTCGAAGGCCAAAGATCTTCTGATTAAGGATCTCAATCAAGGCAACGCGGACGGCACGGGCAACTACATCATCGCACTGACCAACGAATCGACGACGCCGCATTGGATGCAATCGCTCAACGCGAAGCCGATGGCGCTGGGCCTTGATCTTCGCGGCGGTGTGCACTTCCTGATGCAGGTGGATATGAAAGGCGCACTGGATCGGGCGGCTGATCGCAACGCTTCTGACGTGCGCACGTTGCTTCGCGAAAAGAGGATTCAATACAACGGGCTCGACAAATCGGGCGACACGATCGTTTTGAAGTTCAGCGAACCCGCTGAGCGCGAAAAAGCGTCCGCTGCCATTTCAACGAGCAACGCCGATTTGCTGATTAAAGAAACTGGCGCCGCGCAAGATTTGAGCCTCATCGTAACGCTCAAAGAAGACGCCAAGCGCAAGCTCGCCGACGCTGCAATCGAGCAAAACCAAAAGGTCCTCGGAAACCGGATTAACGCCCTTGGCCTGACCGAGCCGATCATCCAAAAGCAAGGCGCAGATCGCATCGTGATTCAAGTGCCGGGTGCGTCTGATCCCGCGCGTTTGAAAGACGTGATCGGTCGTACCGGAACGCTTGAGCTGCGTATGGTCGAAGCCGACAATACGAAAAATAGCGCCGCACTCGCCGCTGCGCAAAACGGCAACGTGCCGTTCGGCACCGAGTTGATGAACGACCGTGATGGCGGCCAAATTCTCGTGAAGAAGCAATATGTGATCACGGGCGAGCGCATCAACGGCGCGGAACCCGCGTTCGACGGCCAAAACAACCAGCCGATTGTGCGCGTAAGCACCGACAGCCAAGGGGCACGCATCCTGCGCGAAATCACCGGCCAAAACGTCGGCAATCGGATGGCCATCGTGTTGATCGAAAAGGGCAAGCCCGAGGTCATCACCGCGCCGACGATTCAAAGTGAGCTGGGTTCAAATTTCCAGATATCTGGCCGTATGTCCACACGCGAAACCAGCGACGTGGCTTTGCTGATTCGCTCGGGCTCCATTGCGGCGCCGATGGAAATCATCGAAGAGCGCACGGTTGGTCCAAGCCTAGGCGCTGAGAACATTGAGCGCGGTTTCAACTCCGTGACATGGGGCTTCGTCGCGCTGGCCGCGTTCATCTGCGTGTACTACGCCGTGATGGGACTGATCTCCACACTCGCGCTGTCGGTCAACTTGTTGTTGCTCATCGCGATACTCTCGATGTTGCAGGCGACGTTAACGCTGCCTGGGATCGCCGCTATCGCGCTCACGCTTGGTATGGCCATTGACGCCAACGTATTGATCAACGAACGTATTCGGGAAGAGTTGCGCGCTGGCGCGAAGCCCCAAGAAGCCATTTCAACCGGATTTGAGTTGGCGTGGGCCACGATTCTCGATTCAAATATCACGACACTCATCGCTGGCCTTGCGCTACTTATGTTCGGGTCTGGTCCGGTTAAGGGCTTCGCGGTTGTGCATTGCTTGGGTATTTTGACGTCGATGTTCTCTGCGGTGTTTTTCTCACGCGGTATCGTGAACCTTGTTTACGGTGCGAAAAAGAAACTCGAAAAGATATCTATCGGCACCATCTGGCGCGGTGGTCAGAACCCTCGTACAGCGGAAATTGTCGACGCTGCCGATGACACGGCGACAGCGGTCAACACCGTCGCCACTGTCAACACAGACGCGAAATAAGCGAAAGAAGCACAGGAGACACTCATGGAATTTTTCCGCTTCAAGCGCGACCTACCCTTCATGAAGTATGCGTTGATCTTCAACGCAATTTCACTGTTCACCTTCCTCGTGGCCGTCGGCGCATTGGGCTACAAAGGTCTGCACTTTGGTATCGACTTCACCGGTGGCACGGTGGCCGAGCTTCGCTACGCAAAACCTGCCGATATTGCGCAAGCGCGCACCGCCATCGAGACATTAAAAACCGGCGAAGCAACAGTTCAAAACTTCGGCTCTGCGCAAGACGTGTTGGTGCGCTTGCCGCTCGTGCCGAATGTCACCAACGCACAGATGAGCGAGAATTTATTCAAAGCGGTCTGCGGCGCACGCGCCATGTCGGACACCAAAACTGCCTGTGGTGATGCGGCTGAAAAAATCGAGCTGAAACGCGTCGAATTCGTCGGCCCCCAAGTCGGCAAAGAACTCTTTGAGAGCGGCGCACTCGCCATGCTGCTCGTGATCGCGGGCATCATGATCTACCTCGCGATTCGCTTCGAGTGGCGTTTCGCAGTGGCGGCCATCATCGCGAACTTGCACGACATCATCATCATCCTCGGGCTGTTCGCAATTTTCCAGTGGGAGTTCAATCTGCCTGTGCTCGCCGGCATCTTGGCGATTCTGGGCTACTCGGTGAACGAATCGGTGGTTGTCGCCGACCGAGTGCGCGAAAACTTCCGCAAAATGCGTAAAGCTGGCGTCGATCAAATCATCGACAACGCCATTACCAGCACCATCAGCCGCACGATCATTACCCATGGTTCAACGCAGATCATGGTGCTCTCGATGCTGTTCTTTGGTGGTGAGACGTTGCACTACTTTGCGCTTGCGCTCACCATCGGTATTTGCTTCGGTATTTACTCCTCGGTGCTGGTGATGGCGCCGCTCGTCCGCTGGTTAGGCGTGTCCCGCGAGAATTTGGTCAAGGCCGAGGGCAAGCCAAAAGACGCACTCGAAGCAGAAAAAATTCTGCCGTAGCAAGGTCGCGCGCACTTCATCGCTGCGGGTGCGAAGGTAGGTGTGAACAGGTAGGGGCTCACCTGATGCGCCGCCCCGACGTGCGCGCAGCTCAGCGCTCTTTCGCCACGGTCCTGCTCAACGCGTGGCGCTAGGTATTCACATTCGCCGCGCATGCGGATTCAACAAAGGTTTGCATGCTAAATGACCTACTACAATTCTTCTCGACACTAGACGATCGCCTCGCCGCCCTCGCACAGGGCTCGCCCGTGATGTTTTTCACAGTTGTCGCTGCAATTATTTTTGCGGAGACTGGACTGGTCGTCATGCCGTTGCTGCCCGGCGATTCGTTGCTTTTCGTTGCGGGGGCCGTGACGGCGATATCGGGCTTAAATGTTCACCTGTTGATTGCGATACTCATCGTCACCGCGATCGCGGGTGACGCGGTGAACTACTACGTCGGGAGCAAACTCGGTATGAAAGCGTTTGAGAACAAAGATTCCCGCGTCTTCAGGCCGGAGTACTTGGAGCGCACGCAACAGTTCTACGCTAAATACGGCAACTTCTCCATTGTGATGGGGCGCTTTGTGCCTATTGTGCGCACCTTCGTACCATTCCTCGCGGGCGTGGCGCAGATGCCGTACCGAACGTTTTTTCTCTACAACGTGATCGGCGGTGTGGCATGGATCACTTCGCTCACATACGCGGGCTATCTCTTCGGCAACATCGAATGGGTCAAGAATAACTTGAGCCTAATTGTCGTTGGAATCGTTATCGTGTCTGTGCTGCCGATTGCGATTAAAGTGCTACAGGAGCGCCGCGCAGCAGCGCGAGACAAGACCTAGACTTCTAGGGGCATTGCGGCGGTGAGCACGTACTTGGCCGCGACCGGTGCCGGTGTGTCACGCGACGCTAGCGGCGAAGCAGTTCAAGCGCGAGAGCGAAGGACGTTCCCGGTCGTTTCACATCAAGTTGGACGGTTTCCCAGCCAGCTTTTTGCGCGCCAAGGATGTTGCGCGCTTGATCGTCTACGAAAACGCAGTTCTCGCCGGAGACGCCGAGCTCGCTGGCACACAGATCGTACGCGCGACGATCAGGCTTAAGAATACCTGTGTACGTGGCGTCAACGATGACGTCGAATTCCGCGAGCAAAGGCAGAGTCATCCTGAAACCTGCGCCGTAAAACAAGTCCAATTCGTTGGAAAGAATGGCGAGTTTGCAGCCGCTGGCTTTTGCCGTGCGGATGGTTTCGATGGCTTCGGGTCGAATCACTGCGTTCACATCGTTTCCGCGAGCACGCTGTACGAAGGTTTGCATATCCTCCCAGTCTTCTCCGACCAATCGCCCGACCTCTCTCGATCGTGTTAACCAATAGTCGCGCTCGCTGATTTCATCAGCCTGCATGGCCTGCCAGAGTGCGTCATCCTCTGGCGCGAATGGTCCGCGCCACGTCAGCGTCCCAGCGGCTAGCCCGAGTGCGGTTTCGGTTAGCGCGTGTGTTTCGAAAAGTGTGCGGCTGATTACGCCGCCGAAGTCAAGGACGAGCGCCTTTGTTGCGTTTCGGTTGCTATTCATGCGTGCTTTTTTTAATCAGCCCTCGGCTGAGCCATTGATCGAACACGGAGAGCACATGCTCGGAAAACGACGCATCGTTGATATGCGCATCGAGTGAGCTTACCTCTGCGCCGCCGAGTTTCGCTCGCACGATCTCATCGAAAAATGCAGCGAGTCCACTCGGGTCGTGTAGTGGGGCGCCAGGCCTATCCCACTCTTCAATCCCTCCTAGCGGAAGCACGAGGTGTGTAGGGCCGCGCGCGCGAGCAATGCGCGCGGCGATCTCGCGAGCTGTCTCCCGACGCATGGCTTCATCAATGCATACAGAAGCGATGAGGCGATTGTGGGTATGAGATGGCCGATCTTTGAAACGCGCCGGAGCCTCGCTCCACGCAGGATAGTCCAACATGTCTGTAGAGCCGGGAGCGACGATCATCGGTGTGCCGTTTAAGCCAGCGCCTAGCAATCGGTCCGGCCCCGCGCTGACAACCGAGCCGCCTAAGTGGTTCACGAGCTCTTGCAAACTGAAATCCATGACGCAAGCAAATTCACCGCGCGCCGCTAGTGACTCAAATGCGCGCCCGCCCATGCCGGTAGTGTGAAAAACTGCGAGTTCGAACCCGCGCGCTTCAAGCGCAGGTTTGAGGTGAATCATGTATTTGAGCGCGCTTGAGCCAAGCGACGTCATACCCACGACCGGACGTTCAAAACGGGGCCGCTGTGCGACACGACAGGCACCAACCACGGCACCAGCCGCCTGTGCGAGGGTTGATTGGCAGAGACTATTGAGTCCGTACAGACCGCCTGCCCAGAGCAGCATCGTGAGGTCGGGCGGCAGTCGTTCCGGGGGCAGGAGCGGAGAGAAAGATACCGTCGACAGTACCACTTTCGGTACCCCCAAGGGCAAGCTGGATGCGACATCCAGTGACAGATCGGTGCCCATGGTGCCACCCAATGCGAGCAACCCATTGATGCGACCGCTAGCATAGGCCTGCGCCGCCAGTACGCTCGCGCCTTGACTCATGAGACGCATTGCGCTGTGCTCGTCGCCGCTCGCGATCACCGCTGCAAGCGTGACACCGGCTGCCGCCGCGACCTCCGCGTTGGAAATGTCCGGTATCAGCGCTCCCTTGCCCAACACGCCCACATCCATGACCAACGCATCGCCGCCTGCCGCGTGTATTTGGTCTTTGAGAAACCCAATTTCCTCGCTTTTAGTGTCGACCGTGCCGACCAAAAGGATGCTGGGCCGCATTACGCCTTACCCGATTGCACTGCACTAAACGCGCCTTCGAGCGCATCGCATAGGTAATCAATCTCTTCCCGGCTAATGATGAGTGGAGGAGACAGGATCAGGTTCGGACCAGAAACGCGCACCATCAATCCCGCGTTGTAAGCGGCTTTCGCCACGCGCGCTGGGATGTCGCTTGTGCGCGCCATCGGTGTGCGTTTGGCCTTATCCGACACCATTTCTATGCCGAGCATTAGCCCCACTCCGCGCACATCGCCAACGAAGTCGCAAGTGTCGTTGAGCCGACGAAGTCGCGCTTGCAAATGCCCGCCGACACGTGCTGCGTTGCCGGGAATATCGAGTGCTTCAATCTGATCAAGCGTAGCTAACGCAGCTGCGGCCGCCACCGGGTGGGCGCTATACGTATAGCCATGCGACACAGAGGCTGCACCTGAGGTGTCGGCGTCGAACACATCGGCGATTTTGTGATTAATCGCCGTGGCGCCCAGCGGTATGTATCCAGACGAGATTCCCTTTGCTAGGCACCACATGTCTGCATTGACGTCCCAGAGCCGCGTGCCAAATAGCTCTCCCGTGCGTCCAAATCCGGTCACAACTTCATCTGCGATTAGCAGCACGCCGTACTTGTCGCAAATTTTTCGCACCAGCGGCCAATAGTTAGCTGGCGGCACAATGACGCCACCAGCGCCTTGGACAGGCTCGGCAATGAACGCGGCGACGGTATCAGGTCCTTGAAACACAATTTCACGTTCAAGTAACTCGGCGCACATTTCTCCAAGCCGGATCGGGTCGTCGCTGTATGGGTTGTGGTAAAGCCAGGGGGTGTCGATGTGAAAACAACCGGGGAGCAGCGGCTCGTATGCGCGCCGGAAATTCGTGTTTCCGTTTACGCTCATTCCTCCAAAGTGCACTCCGTGGTAGCCCTGGCGGAGGCTGATGAATTTGTAGCGATCCGCCTGACCTTTGAGCTTCCAGTACTGCCTCGCGATTTTTAGCGCCCCTTCCACGGCGTCCGAACCACCGTTAGAAAACATGACTGTCGCCACGTCTTCTGGCCCCATCATTTTCACCAATCGCGTGGAAAGTTCGATCGCTCGCACATGGGATGTGCCGCGGAATACGTTGTAGAACGGTAGTTCGTCAAGTTGTGCCACGATGGCGTCGCGTACGGCGCTGTTACTGTGCCCGAGGTTTGACGCCCACAACCCCCCGACGCCATCGAGCATTTTGTGGCCGTCGACATCCCAAATCCAGCACCCCTCACCACGCGCGATGATGTCGGGCGTCGTTTTCTTCATGGCACCGGGGTGCGCCATGGGGTGCCACATGAATTGTGCGTTGTCTGCCTTGAGTTGGTCTGTGCTGTTCATTCGATGTTTCTTCCTAAAGCTGAATCCATGCGGTTTTCAAATCTAAGAATTTGTCTATCGCATGCATTGATTTGTCATAACCATTTCCCGACTGGCGCACGCCGCCAATGGGTACCGTCATGTCCGCACCGCCGTAGGTGTTGACATGCACGACCCCCGCATTAATGGCGTTCACCATTCGGTGTGCTCGCGAAAGATTGATTGTCCATACCGCGGCGGCGAGGCCATACACAGAATCGTTAGCTAATCTCACAGCATGAGCTTCATCGTCGAATGGCAACACGGCCAACAATGGCCCGAAGACTTCCTCCCGTGCCAAAGCCATCGATGGCGTAACGTTATCGAACAGTGTGGGGGCCATGTAATAGCCGCCAGCTACCGGCGCTAACGCGTCTCCACCGACCAGTAGCCGTGCGCCTTCGCGTTGCGCCCTCTGTACTGCAGCAAGATTTTTCGCGAGCTGGTTCGAACTGCTTACGGCTCCGATTTCCGTGTTCACGTCGAGTGGGTCACCTACTCGTAGGCTCGCTGCAATAGTTCGCAATCGCTCAACAAACTCGTCGTGAATGGAACGATGAACCAAAATACGGGAACCCGCCACGCACACCTGCCCACTATTGCGGAAGATGCCCATGGCCGAAACTTTCGCCGCATGAGCCATGTCCGGCGTGTCTTCAAATACGATGTTGGGCGATTTTCCGCCGAGTTCCAGATAAACGCGCTTGAGATTTGATTCGGCGGCGGCGATAAGCAAGCGACGCCCCACCGGCCCAGAGCCGGTAAACGTCAAAACATCGACGTCCATATGTCTTGCAAGGGCGTCGCCAGCTGTGCCACCGCTTCCAGTTATTACGTTCAACACACCAGGCGGCAAACCCGCCTCGAGGCATAACTGACTCAATCGCAGCAACGACAGCGAGGCGTCTTCGGAAGGCTTCAACACCACCGAGTTCCCGGCGGCCAAGGCGGGCGCAATCTTCCATGCTCCAATCATCAGTGGAAAGTTCCAAGGAACGATTGCGCCGACGACACCGACCGGCGCACGATGAACTAGCCCTAGGGTGTTGGGCGGCGTTGGGGTTATCTCGCCATTTATTTTGTCGACACATTCGGCGTAGAAGCGAAAAGTTGCAGCCGCGCTGCCCGGTTCGGCTTTCCACGCCATGGCGATTTCGGTTCCGTTGTCGCGAACGCCCAGCACGGCCAATTCCGCGTGATGCGCCTCAATCAGGTCCGCGATGCGGTGCATGATTTTCTTGCGTTCGACCGGCGCCATGCGCGACCAAGCGCCACACTCAAATGCATTTCGCGCCGACATAACTGCGCGGTCCACGTCGCAAGCTTGAGCCGATGCAAGCGTGCAGATCGTTTGCCCGTCGATTGGCGACACTACGTGCAGTAGTTGTTGCTCCGCAGCCGGCATACAGCGTCCGTCAATCAGCAGCCCCTGATCCGGCACGCGTTGGTGGCGCAACGCGTTGATAACATCTTGATTCATACTGGCATGGCTTAGTGCTCTGATATGGGGCATGCTAGGCTTTCGCCGCAATTGCGGATATCAACTTTGAGCACATCCGCGCACAGATTGCGCTGCCCCCGCGCCGAAGAGGCAAACTTGTGTCAATAAACTTGAACGCCGCCACCATTTCAGAATGACTTCTGCACTTGCAACGAATTCTTGGGTTCGAAAAATCGACACCCACGATATCGACCTCCATGCTGCAGCTCAAGCTGGTTGGGCCCTGCAGTACGAGCAGCTATCCCCCGGCCCCTTCGTCGGGCGGATTCACTCCGTGAATCTCCCCGAGGTCACGCTGTTTCGTGAAGACACTTCGCTCGCGCTGCGCCAGCGCGGTCGCCTTGTCGAAACTGCATACGGTTTCGCAACTGCACTCGTCGAGTCCCAGGACCTATTCTTTAACGGACACCGTGTACCGGAGAGCGCCATCATGTGCGGCAAAGGCGACGATGTTGACCTCACTACGCCGCCAAGCTTCACTTTGATCGCTGTAGTGGTCGAACGCTCGTTACTCAATCCGCTTTGGGAGCGGATGCATCAACGGCCACTTGCGCAATGGTTGGAGAATCAGCTGGTTCTGCGGCTACCGCCCGATAAGGCGCACTACTTGCGTCAGTTGCACCTCTACGCACTTGAACAAGCCAGCGTGCTAAGTGATCGAGCGCGTGACGAGCAGGCGGTCATGCAACTGCGCGATGAGATATTGATCGAGTGGATTGAGGCGTTGCCGCCGCTCGTTGTTATGTCTGACTTGCAATCTTCACAGCGACGAAAAAAACTTGTCAACCTCGCATGCGAACTGATGTTGGCGCATGCCGATGAACCGCTCTCGATCCTGCAGGTTTGCGGAAAGTTGGGCGCGAGCCGACGGAAGCTGAATTACTGCTTTCAGGACGTACTGGGAACCACGCCGGTAAAGTATCTCCGCGCGTTGCGACTCAATTGTGTGCGACGCGCGCTTCGACAAGCCGCGCCCGGTGAGACGATTCAAGACATCGCATCGCATTGGGGCTTTTGGCACCTCAGCCAGTTCGCGCAAGATTACAGGGAGTTGTTTGGCGAATTGCCGTCAACTACGCTGCGCAAAAATTAGGGCCTCGAGAAAACGACGCCGGTTTCGAGTATGGGTAAACCCGCGGCGACTTTTGCTTTTTTTCGATATCGAACACCGCCGCGCGGCTTGACAATCACCTTGGGGCGGTTCGCCGCTTTTCTCTGCCAGCAACTGCAGATTTTTTCTGAGGATGAAGTGATGTTCGTAACCACCAGACTAATGCTCGCCGTATGCACTCTCGCATGCGCGTTTTTCGCAACGCTAGCTTCGGCGCAATCATTTCCGAGCAAGACAGTCACGTTTGTAGTTCCATACCCAGCGGGCGGTCCCTCGGACTTCGTTGCCCGACAATTGCAGCCGCAGCTTAACAAGCATTTGGGCCAAACTGTGGTCGTAGAAAACGTGGGCGGAGCGGGTGGTGCAATCGGAATTCAGAAGGTGCTGAGTGCGCCGCATGATGGGTACAACATCGTGCTCGGGACTCCGATGGAACTGGTGTTGGCACCGCTAGGCATCGCATCCGCCAAGTTCAAGCCAGAGGACCTCAAGCTCGTAGGACGAGTCGGAACTACCTCGATGGTGTTACTCACACGAAAAGATTTGTCTGCAAATAATTTGACCGAATTGATTGCGCTTGCGAAGCAGGGTAAAGGCCTTTCGTACGGCAGTGTTGGCCCTGGCTCGCTGTATCACCTGGTAGGCGAGAAGTTCGCCCAGGTGACTGGCGCGAAGCTGCTGCATGTACCCTATAAAGGAGCCGCGCCGCTCGTGTCGGATTTACTTGGGGGCCAGATTGATATCGTCTTTATGCCGTTTGCTGGCAACATCCCGAGCATGATCGCTGACGGCAAAGTCAAGGCCATTGGACTAACTACTAAATCTCCGAACCCGCGCCATCCTCAACTCATTGCCATTGCTGCGCAGAAAGGTTTCGACGGTTTCGAATTCGACCTATGGGCAGCTGTGGGAGTCCCCAAGAACACGCCAGATGACGTCGCTGAACGGTTGCGTAGCGCGTTTTACGGTGCGTTGCAAAATCCGGACACGCGCAAGGCGCTCGAAGCCACCGGCACGACACTCGCGGCACCGATGAGTCTTGAAGAACTGGCGCGCATGTATTCCGCTGAAACGACTCGCTATCAATCCATAGCGAAATCAATAAATCTTCAACCTCAGTAATGCGCACGGCGGACCGAGGTCATCGGCCTCGGCCCTCGTGGCTGGCATTCTGTCCTGTGCTCGTTACGTCCGTACGCTCGTGTTCTACCGCACGCAAGCGGCTCTGGGAGAGTACACCTGCAGCTTCCAGAATTGGGTAGGCCACCGAGCAAAAGTGCGAATTCACGCGCTTAAGGTCGCGCATCAAAT
>DAINAJ010000003.1:30017-65335 GCA_036733505.1 Casimicrobium sp. | reverse complement strand
AATGCGTCGCCAGCTCTACGGCGCTGACTTGCTTGGCGGCAAGCGCCGCAACCGTCTCGGCCACGGTGGCAAAGGTATTCCAGCTCATAACTCTACTCAATCACTTTTGGCACGAGGAAATAGCCCGCTTCTGCCTGCGGTGCATTTTTCTGAAATTTTTCGCGTTGATTGATCTCGGTGACCGCGTCGTCACGTAGGCGAAGCACCATGTCGAGCCCGTGGGACATGGGCTCGACGCCCGTGGTGTCAACTGCTTGCATCTCGTCGATGAGCTTAAAGACGCCGCCTAGCTTGGCCTGAACTTCGGCCACATCGGCGGCGGAGACGTGAATGCGAGCGAGATGCGCGATTCGCTCAATATCTTGGGTGGAGAGACTCATGAATCAGGGGGCGCTCTGCGGCGGGGGCCGATCACCCGGCACTAGGGCGGGCGCGGCGCGCGGCGGGCGCTGAAGGGTAATTTGTCTAAGGGCGGTAGGGTAACATATCGGGTTAAGTAAATCAGGCTCCGACCCGCATGGAAAGGGCTTGTAATCGATGTTTCCGGGGGAATGTGTCAGTGGGCCAGTTGTGCGTCGTGCGCTTCGGGCCTTTCATGCCTTGCGGAGTGCGTTTGATGCGATTGCGAATTTCGCGTTTTCTTCACTCGCCGAGACAACCCTATGAGAGTCAGTAGACAGCCTTCATGTTTAAGTTTTTAAGTAGTTATCTTTCCACCGATATCGCGATTGATCTCGGCACCGCGAACACGTTGATTTACGTGCGTGGCCGTGGCATCGTGCTGGACGAGCCGTCGGTCGTTGCGATCCGCCAAGAAGGCGGGCCGAACGGCAAACGCGTGATTCAAGACGTCGGCCTTGCCGCGAAACAGATGTTGGGCCGCACGCCGGGCAACATCACTGCAATTCGCCCGATGAAAGACGGCGTGATTGCAGACTTCAACGTTACCGAACAAATGCTCAAGCAGTTCATCCGCAAGGTGCTCGACAGCAAAATGTTCAGCCCGAGCCCGCGCATCATCATATGTGTTCCCTGCGGATCGACGCAGGTGGAGCGCCGTGCAATTCGTGAATCCGCGCTAGGCGCGGGTGCGTCAAAAGTATTCCTGATCGAAGAGCCAATGGCTGCGGCTATCGGCGCCGATTTACCGATTTCGGATGCGACCGGTTCGATGGTGGTCGACATCGGCGGTGGCACCACGGAAGTGGGCGTAATTTCGCTGGGCGGTATGGTCTACGCGGGCTCTGTGCGCGTCGGTGGCGACAAATTCGACGAAGCGATCATCAATTACATCCGCCGCAACTACGGCATGCTGATCGGTGAAACCACAGCCGAGACGATCAAGAAAAAAATCGGCTCGGCGTTCCCCGGTAGCGAAGTGCGCGACATGGAAATTAAAGGCCGCAATCTGGCTGAAGGCATTCCGCGCGCATTCACGGTGTCGTCAAACGAAATTCTTGAAGCGCTCACCGATCCGCTGAACGCAATCGTGAGTGCGGTGAAGCAGGCGCTCGAGCGCACGCCGCCTGAGCTAGGCTCGGACATTGCGGAAAAGGGCATGGTTCTGACCGGCGGCGGGGCGCTTCTGCGCGACCTTGATCGTTTGCTGATGGAAGAAACAGGCTTGCCCGTGGTAGTGGCTGAAGATCCGCTGACCTGTGTGGTTCGTGGCTGTGGCAAGGCGCTCGAAAACATCGATCGCCTGTCGTCGATTTTCACCACAGACTAGAGGTTTACCGCGTGAATGCCTTTCGCCTGCGCCTCCAACGGATGAGCGTCGGCGGAGAGTTCGTTGCACGCGCTAGGTTGTATGCACGGTAGAGTCACGTCGCTGCCCTCCGAGCCGCCTCGCTTTTTCAATCGCGGGCCGAGCTCGATCGCCAAGCTCACCTTTTTCGGCGTGATTTCACTCGCGGTGATGTTCATTGACGCGCGCTTTCAGACACTCGAGAAGGTGCGTATGGCGATTGCTACGGTCGTGTACCCCGTTCAGCAAGCAGCTCTTCTGCCCGCGCAAGCGGCGGCACGCGTGGGCGAATTGTTTGAGACGCGTGCTGAGTTGCGCGACGAAAACGAGCGCTTGAAGTCTGATTTACTGCAAGCATCACAGGGGCAACAAGCGCATATCGCAGCAAAGCAAGAATCAGAGCGCTTGCTGAAGCTTCTACAAATGTCGCAGTCGGTACCGACTCGCGCACAGGCGGCACGCGTCGTGTACATGGGGCGAGATGCGTTTTCTCAGAAGGCCTTTATTGATCGCGCGTCGTCGCAAGTGTTTGAGCCGGGCTCAGCAGTGGTGGACGAACTTGGCCTATTGGGGCAGCTCACCCGCGTGCATCCGCTATTCGCTGAAGTCACGCTATTGACCGAAAAGGATGTCACGATCCCGGTAAAGCTCGAGCGCACAGGGACACGCGCCCTGCTCTACGGACGCGGCCCCGGAAAGTTGCCTGAGCTTAAACACGTATCCAACACACTAGATATTAAAGAGGGCGACATACTCCTCACGTCCAACATTGACGGCTTGTTTCCGGCCAACGTTCGCGTTGCCAAAGTTGCCAGCGTTCAACGCGACGCAGAGAGCGGTTTTGCGCGCGTTGAGTGTACGCCGTCGGCCAATGTAGCGGGTGCCGATGCGGTGTTAGTGCTCGACAAACCGCCTGCACCACCACCGCGCCCCGTAGCGGACGCCGCGCCCGAAACCACCGGGAAGAAGCGCAAATGAGTTTGTTTCGCTTACCCGATTCACCGCTGTTCACGATCGCGAAGCCGGAAGACATTCTGCTTGCGCCGAAGCCGTGGTTTGTTGCGTTGACGTTGGCGTTAGCTTTTACGATCAACCTGCTGCCACTCTCCGGCTTTGCGCTATCGTTACGACCCGATTTTTTCGCATTGGTACTGCTTTACTGGGCGATTCATCAACCGCGCTGGATTGGTATTGGCGTGGCGTGGGCATGCGGGTTGTTGACCGACGTTGTCGAGGCGAATCTGTTTGGCCAACACGCGCTGGCCTACGCGATTCTTGCGTTCGCTGCAGAGTATTTTCACCGACGCGTGTTGCGTTTCCCGGTGTGGCAACAGGCGCTTCATGTGCTCGCGCTGCTGCTGATTGCACAAGGCGTCGTGTTGGTGCTTCGCCTCATGAGCGGTGCGGCACCGCCTAGTGCGGTGATTGTGCTCGCAAGCATCAGTAGCGCATTGGTTTGGCCCGTCATTTCCGCACTGCTGCAATGGCCGCAGCGCGTACGCTCTTTGCTGGACTAGCGGGCATGGCCTCAGAGTTACGCAATCACGACCAAGAACTTTTCTGGTACCAACGGCGTCTAGGCTTGGCCGCGGTGTTCGTAGTGCTCGGCTTTTTGCTGTTGCTCGGTCGTTTCGTGTATTTGCAGGTGTACCAACACAAACACTTCGCAACACTTGCCGAAGCCAATCGAATTGACACGCAACCTGCGATACCTAATCGCGGTATCGTGACCGATCGCAACGGTGTGGTGCTCGCGTCTAACTATTCGGCCTACACGCTGGAGCTTAATCCTCGGAAAATCGCCAACGTCGAAACGACCATCGAAGAAATTGCAAAGATCGTTGACATCACGCCGCGTGATCGTCGTCGCTTCAAGCGGTTGTTCGAAGAGTTTCGCACAACCGATAGCTTGCCTCTCAAATCCCGTTTGACCGACGAGGAGGTTGCGCGTGTGGCCGCCAATCGCTTCCGCTTGCCAGGCGTGGAGATCAAAGCCCGATTGTTTCGCCAGTACCCAATGGGGGAAGTCGCGTCGCACGTCATCGGATACATCGGCCGCATCAACCAAGAAGAGAAAACGCGTATCGATGCTGGACCCGACGCAGCGAACTACAAAGGTTCAGACTACATCGGCAAGCGCGGCATCGAGGTTGCTTACGAGCGCGAATTGCACGGCATTGCCGGCTCTACCGAAGTTGAGGTTGACGCGAGTCGCCGTGTGATTCGCGAAATTTCCAAGAAACCGTCGATCGCGGGAAACAATCTGCAACTTTCGCTCGATATTCGCCTGCAAAAAATTGCCGAGGACGCATTCGGAACGAAGCGCGGTGCGTTGGTGGCCATTGAGCCTTCTACCGGCGACGTACTCGCGTTTGTTAGCAAACCTGGCTACGACCCAAACTTATTCGTCGACGGCATTGATCCGCAAAGCTGGGACGCGCTGCGCGATTCTCCCGACAAGCCGATGCTGAATCGGCCATTGCAGGGCGGTTATCCGCCGGGTTCTACGTACAAACCATTTATGGCGCTCATGGCGCAAGAGCTTGGGGTGAGAACTGCAAACCAGACGATCAGCGATCCCGGATACTTCAGCCTCGGGCGGAAGACGTGGCGCGACGACAAGCCCGGTGGGCATGGTCTAGTAGATCTAGTTAAATCGATCATCGTTTCTTGCGACACTTATTACTATCAGCTAGCAGCCGAGCTCGACGTAGACGAGTGGTCGAAATTCATGCGGCAATTCGGCTTCGGCCAAAAGACCGGCATCGATATCGACGGCGAATTGCCCGGTATCCTTCCAACACGCGAATGGAAAGCTAAACGCTTCCCAAAGGATCCTAAATTTTATGTGGGCGATCAAGTCTCACTGGGCATCGGACAGGGATTCAATACGTTTACGCCGATGCAGATGGCGTACGCGACCTCCGTGCTCGCCAACCGTGGCGTTGCATTCAAGCCCCACCTAGTCAAGCGAATTGTCGACGCCAGAACCGGAGAGGCGCGACTCACGCATCCCAGCGCAGCGTACTCGATTGATCTGAAACCGGAGCACCTTGACGCGGTGTTCCGCGGCCTCGCTGGAGTCGTAACAGAGGGTACCGGTCGCACGGCATTTCTCAACGCGAAGTACATCAGCGGCGGCAAGACGGGCACCGCGCAAGTCTTCAACCTGCACGGCGGTGAGTACAAGGCTTCGCAAGTTGCAGAGCGATTGCGTGATCACGCGTGGTACATCGCCATGGCACCGCTTGATCAACCAAAGATCGCCCTCGTCGCGTTTGTTGAAAACGGCGGTTTTGGAGCGGAAGCGGCGGCACCGATTGCGCGAAAAGTGATGGATGCGTATTTCGATCCTGCCTTGCTTGCTAACGCGTTAAAGCCCGTGAAAAATTCCGATGCCGATGCGGCGGCGGTGGCAGCAGGGGCAAAAGCGGCGGCGGAAACCGCGGCCGTAGCCGACATGAGGCGCGCGCGATGATTCAGCAAATTTGGGTGAAACTCACGGATCGACTTGACCCGTTTTTGTTCGCCATCGTCACTGCGATTGCTACGCTGGGTTTGCTGGTGCTTTACAGTGCGGCGAACGAAACTTTGAGTCGTGTGGTGTCACAATCACAGAAGGTCGTACTGGCCGTCGCAATAATGATATTCATTGCGAATCTCTCGCCGCAATTCATAGCTCGCTTTGCGGTGCCGCTGTATGTGATCGGCATCGTGTTGCTACTCGGTGTTGCCGTTGGGGGCGAAGTTGTCAAAGGCGCGCGACGCTGGTTGAAAATTCCAGGCGTGGGCAATATCCAGCCCTCCGAAATCATGAAAATCGCGCTGCCGCTCATTCTGGCGTGGTACTTCGAACGCCACGAAGGCAGCATGAATTGGCGTAATTTCGTAGTGGCCGCGTTTCTCGTGGCGCTGCCCTTTGGTCTTGTGGTGCGGCAACCGGATCTAGGAACGGCTCTGCTCATCGGTGCGGGCGGATTTTGCGTACTCTACTTGGCCGGATTGGACTGGCGCGTCATGGTCGGTGTCGGCATTCTCGCGGTACTCGTTTTTGCCGCAGCGTGGCAATTCGACTGGATGCACGATTACCAAAAGGAGCGCATCCTCACCGTTATCAATCCGGACGGCGACGCGCAAGACGCTGGGTGGCACGCGATACAAGCGGCCATTGCGATTGGTTCCGGCGGACTGTTCGGCAAGGGCTGGCTCAACGGTACGCAAACACACCTTGAGTTTTTGCCCGAGAAGCATACGGATTTCATCTTTGCCGTTTATGGCGAGGAGTTTGGGTTGCTCGGCGGTGTGGTTCTGATCATCTTGTACCTGCTTTTTATCGGCCGCTGTTTCTTGATCGCGGCGAACGCGTCAACCTTGTTCGGTCGCCTTATGGCCGGCTCGATGACGATGATGTTCTTCACCTATGCCTTCGTAAACATCGGCATGGTCACTGGCATGCTGCCGGTCGTCGGCGTGCCACTGCCATTCATGAGCTTTGGTGGCACGGCGCTAATGACTTTATTCATCGCCGTAGGTATTCTCATGAGCGTGCAGTCTCATCGAAAACTGGTGAACTCTTGACGTCTCGCAAGGCAATCTATCTCGCCCACCTTGTGCTCGCCACAGCCTACTTGGTTGGCTGCGCCAGCAAGCCGACGCCGAAGTCGCAGTCGGGATCGACCTCAAATTCAGTCCGGCCCGGCGCGTACTACAAAGACGACGGCCCTGCGGCATCCGTGCCGGCGGACATTGATCGCATCCCAGACGCTACCCCACGCGCCGAGCCGCTGCATCGCTTCGCCAATCGCCCATATAACGTGTTTGGCGTCGATTACGCGCCCATGACCGTCCTGGCCCCGCTCAAGCAACGCGGCATTGCTTCGTGGTACGGCAAAAAATTTCATGGTCAGAAGACTGCCATCGGCGAGACCTACGACATGTTCGCGATGACCGCGGCACACCCTACCGCGCCACTGCCTTCTTTCGCACGGGTAACGCACGCACGTTCTGGCCGAAACGTGATCGTGCGCATCAACGACCGCGGGCCGTTTCATCCTGGCCGGATTGTCGATTTGTCTTACGCGGCAGCACATCGCCTCGGAATCGCCCAAGGTGGAAGCGGCGAAGTGGAATTTGAAATCCTGACGCCTCCGTTTGGCGCGACGCCTTCGATGCAAACGCCCGTATTAACCTCACCAATCGCGACACCCGCTCTCGTTGAGCCGCCGCCTTTGAACGCACAAACACCGTCGCGCGAAACTTTTTACGTTCAATTAGGCGCTTTCGGAAACTTTGCGAACGCTCAGACGTTCCAACAACGATTGAGCGCTGAATCCACCTTAACGCCACGGGTCCAACAAGTTGAAGGCTTGTTCCGCGTACGCTTGGGGCCGTTTGACTCACGCGCGGCTGCCGACGCCGCGCGAGTGGATGCTCAGGCGCTTTTGGGCACCCGCTCTCCACTACCGATTATTTCAGGCAACGTTCGATGAAATCTGCGCTCAATCGCTCACTCGCTGTCCTCGCTTTGCCATTATTGTTCTTGCCGCTGATCGCTCAAGCACAGCTCACGATCGATATCATCGGCGTCGGCGCACAACAAATTCCGGTGGCCGTCGCCACTTTTGCGGGCCAAGATCCAAATGCGCAGCAGATGTCGGCGGTGATTGAGGCCGACCTTGCGCGCAGTGGACGTATCAAAACGGTCAACGGTGCGAGCTTGCCGCGCAGCGGCGAATTTGCCGCGATTCCCTTTGGCGACTTAAAGGCGCGCAGCGCCGACGCAGTGGTGATCGGCACGGTGCAGCCTGCAGCGAACGGGCAGTTCAACGTGAGTTTTCGTCTTGCGGATGTACCCAAACAATCGCAACTGACCGGGCTCGTGTTCACGGTTGGACCGCGCGAGCTGCGCGCGACAGCGCACCGCATCGCGGACATCGTCTACGAACAACTCACAGGCGAAAAAGGGGTGTTCAGTACACGTCTCGCGTACGTCTCGAAGTCTCCCGGTCGGTTCCAGCTCGTGGTGGCTGACAGCGACGGCTTCAATACCGTAGCCATCGTGAACTCGGCCGAACCCATCATTTCTCCGTCATGGTCGCCCGACGGCAACCGGTTGGCGTACGTTTCGTTCGAGGGCCGTAAGCCGAGCGTTTACGTACAAAACGTCATCACTGGCGAGCGAACCCTTCTCGTTCGGGCATCGGGAAATCAATCGTCACCGGCATGGTCGCCCGATGGCCGGCGCATCGTGTTCGCCTCTTCGCAGGCGGGCGGCACACAGCTATTCATGGTCAATGCTGACGGCTCAGGACTGCGCAGGCTTACCAACAGTGGCGGCATCGACACCGCCCCGAACTGGGCGCCCGACGGTCGCATTTACTTCATGAGTGATCGCGGCGGTTCGCCTCAGATTTATCGGATGGCGGCGGATGGCGGAAACGCCGAGCGCGTGACCTTTGAAGGCAGCTACAACGCCAACCCACGCGTAGCAGCCGACGGTAAGAGCATGGTCTTCATCAAACGTGAAGGTTCGCGTGAGATGCTTGCGGTGCAGGATTTCGCCTCGCGACAGGTCCAGGTTCTGACACAGGGCCCAGTAGACGAATCGCCTTCGTTCGCGCCTAACGGAAAACTAGTCGCCTATGCGTCGGTGTATAACGGTAGGGGTGTTTTGGCGACGGTGTCAGCCGACGGCCGTGTGAAGCAGCGATTGGGCGCGACCAATGCTGACGTGCGCGAACCCGCTTGGGGTCCGTTGCCACGTTAGTTTTAGTATTGCGACACTTTGGTACGACATGATTTCGCCCGCTGGGTGATGTGAAAGGGATGACAATGAAACAACTCTGGAAATTGGTTTTGGCAGCCACCGCGGCGGCATCACTTGCAGCCTGCACCTCCACGCCCGAGAACACGGCACAAGTCGAAGATCGCAACGCGACCACCGCTACAAATGCCGCCGGCACGCAGGGCACGGGCACAACGACCGCAGGCGTCGGCACTGGCACTGGAGTCGCGGGCAATAGCCTCCAAGGAAACGCAAATAATGCGGGCGCAAACAACGCTGGCAACAGCGCACTACGCGATCCGCGCAGCCCGCTTTCGCGCCGAGAGATTTTTTATGATCTCGATAGCTTCACCGTGAAAGACGAATACAAGCCACTGCTTGAAGCGCACGCAGCGTACCTGAAGAGCAATCGCAATGCGCGCATCAAAGTTGAAGGCAACACCGACGAGCGCGGCAGCCGTGAATACAACCTCGCACTGGGCCAGAAGCGCTCAGAAAGCGTGAAGCGCGTGCTGATGCTTTTGGGCGTCAGCGAAGCACAAATTGATACCGTGAGTTTCGGTGAAGAAAAGCCGCGTAACACGGCAGCAAACGACGCTGCGTACTCAGAAAATCGTCGCTGCGATTTGGCTTACGCTGGGGAATAGTTGATGTTGTTGGTGCGTTCTATGAAGTTTCGGGTTTCTTCGCTTAAGCCGTTGTGTGCAGGCGTTTTGGCAGCGATGGCGCTGTCGGCGGCGCACGCTGGTTTGTTCGACGACGAGGAAGCGCGCAAGCAAATCCTTGCGCTGCGCAACCAGATCGCGGAAACGCAGCGCACGCTGGATCAGCGCGTGGGCGAACTCGAAGCGCAAGCGCGCAACCGCAGCATCATCGATTTGTTCAATCAGGTCGAAACGTTGAAAGCGGAATTCGCGCGTCTGCGTGGGCAGATCGAGTTACTGCAAAACGAACTCGAAACCACACAAAAGCGGCAGCGCGATTTGTACGTCGATCTCGACGGTCGCATGCGAAAAATGGAAGCGCAGATCGCCGAGCAGGATCGTGCAGCTGCGGCGGCAAAGGCGCAACCGCCCGCCGTGCTTCCCGGCACGTCTGTGCCACCCAACACGCCTCCCGGTACGGCACCCATCGTCACGCAGCCGTCCGTTGATGCCGCGCGCACCGCGCCACCCGCACCAGTTGTCGTAGTCGATCCGGTGGCAGAACAGCGTGCTTACGATCAAGGGCTTGATCTCTTCCGTGGCGCTCGATACGGCGACGCCGTCGCTGCGTTCCAAGGCTTTGTGCGCACCTATCCTCGCAGCACGCTCGTACCGTCAGCACAGTATTGGATCGGCAATTCGCTGTACGCGCTCAAAGACCACCGCGGGGCGATTTCCGCGCAACGGCAGCTGTTGTCGCAGCATCCCGAAAGCGCAAAAGCGCCGGACGCGCTCTTGAACATCGCTACAGCACAATCGGATTTGGGCGAACTGCAAGCCGCTCGCGCGAGCCTGCAAGAAGTTGTCGCGAAATACCCGTCCAGCGAAGCGGCGGTAAAGGCCCGGCAACGGCTCGGCATTCGCTAGCGCCTGTCCGGTTTCGCTGCAGCGCTCGTGACTACAAAATCGTTCTCGTCACGCATCGTCACATGGCAGCGCACCCACGGTCGCCACGATTTGCCGTGGCAGAACACGCGCGACGCATATCGCATCTGGCTCTCCGAGATCATGTTGCAGCAAACGCAGGTGACCACGGTGCTGTCGTATTACGCGCGTTTTCTCGAAAAATTTCCAACCGTCGCAGCGCTCGCCGCTGCGCCAGAAGACGACGTGCTCGCGCTCTGGGCCGGGCTTGGGTATTACAGTCGTGCGCGCAATTTGCACAAGGCTGCGAAGCAAGTCGTGGCGTTGCACGGCGGGCGATTTCCGGCAGACGTCACACTACTCGCCGAACTTCCGGGCGTGGGGCGCAGCACTGCCGCCGCCATTGCTGCATTTGCGTACGATGTGATCGCGCCAATTCTCGATGGCAACGTGAAACGGGTGTTAGCGCGGCATGCCGGTGTTGAAGGATTTCCCGGCGCAGGGCCCATCGAGAAGAGCCTTTGGCTGGAAGCAGAGGCGCGTGTACCAAAACGCGGGAGCGACATGGTGGCGTACACCCAAGGACTTATGGACATGGGCGCAACGATCTGTTCGCGCGGCGATCCAACGTGCCTGCTTTGTCCTGTCGCCGCCGATTGCGCGGCGCGCATCACGGGGCGTACAAACGACATCCCTGCGCCGCGTCCTAGTAAGGCAATTCCTCACCGCAGGCAACGCTATTTGCTTGCCGTACACGGTAGCGATGTGCTCCTCATCAAGCGACCATCGCCGGGTATTTGGGGTGGGCTCTGGTGTCTACCCGAAATTGGCGAACACGACGATGCGACCAACATCGCTTGTCATCAATTTGGCGTCGACACGTTCGGCGCGACACAAGATTTGCCGCCGTTCGATCACACCTTCACTCACTTCCGACTCACGCTCTGCGTTACGCGACTCACGGTTACGCGCTTGGCTAGTCGGTGCAACGAGCCGGGCACGCTGTGGCTGGCACGCGCCGATCTTCCCAACGCCGCGCTGCCTGCGCCGATGGCGAAACTGCTGGCGAAGCTGTAACCCGCCATTGAGAGGCGGCTAAGTAAAATGGAGGAGCCAATCGTAAGGTTGGTAGCGTTCTCAGGGCGGGGTGAAATTCCCCACCGGCGGTATCTTTGGTTGTCTCAAAGGAGCCCGCGAGCGCCCAACACGGCCCTTGCTCGTGTTGGGGTCAGCAGATCTGGTGCGAGGCCAGAGCCGACGGTTGGGGCACGTACACAAAAAACTTGGTTTGGGTGTACGTGTCTGAAAGTCCGGATGAAAGAGATCGCGTGAAATCGGCGTTTGCACGCGTGCGTGCCGACGCCGCGTTTGCGTGCGCCCTGATTCTGGTAACCCCTCACTTTGAGAATCTCCATGAATCAGTCTCCTCAGTTACAGCCAAAAGCATCGACCGCGGTGCATCCACCTGCGCCACGCGTGGCGGTCATCGCGTCGGCGTGGCACCGCGACATCGTCGCGAGCGCCACCGATGCCATCCGCGCGGAGTTCGCGCGATGTCGAATACCGGCCGAAAACACGGCGTACATCGAAGTGCCCGGCGCCTTTGAAATTCCGCTGCACGCAAAACGGCTCGCGCAAAGTGGGAGCTTCGACGCCATCATCGCGTGTGGCTTGGTGGTGAACGGCGGCGTGTATCGACATGAGTTTGTCGCCGCTGCGGTGATTGACGGATTGATGCGCGTGCAGCTCGATTGCGACGTGCCGGTGTTTTCGGCAGTGCTCACACCGCGCGATTTTCACGAACACGACGACCATCACCGCTTCTTTCGTGAGCACTTCGTGAAGAAGGGCACGGAGGTGGCGCGCGCTTGTCTGGAAACGCTGACCAGCCTTCGCGCGATGGGTGCGCTCACATTGGCGAAGCGTTAGCGCCTGCCTCGTACGCCGGTGACGCGGCGGCACAAGCGCCGCTGCGTCTACAACTTTACGGCTCTAGCGACTGCCTGATGGTCGTTAGAGCGCATTTTTGGTTAATATCAACTAACTACAAAAATCACCGCAAAGCGCTGCCAAGCAGTGGTTAGACCCAAAAAGCTATTAATCCAGTGAGCGACGCAAACGATCCGGGCGAAGGCTCGCCGCTTTGCCACAACCCACGCTAACGCCGATAATCGCGTCGTCGCCGCGCCCTGTGCGACGTTTCTCCGTTCTTCGCTAGCCGCCTTTTCGCAACTATGCCTATCGACATCGCTTCCATCCAGCACACCACCGCGTTTTGGGCGTTCGTGCTTTCCATGTTTTTCGGCGCGGTCACGCAGCGCAGCAATTACTGCACGATGGGCGCGATCTCTGACGTGGCGAACTTCGGCGATTGGACGCGTGCGCGCATGGCGCTGACTTCCATCGGTGTCGCGATTATCGGCGTGGTCGCGCTCAAAGCGACTGGCACGGTCGACATGGCGAAATCGTTTTATATCGCGCCGAAACTCATTTGGCTGTCGCACATCGTGGGCGGACTGGCGTTTGGTTTTGGCATGACGCTGGCGTCGGGCTGTGGCAGCAAAACGCTCATCCGCGTGGGCTCGGGCAGCCTGCGCGCGCTGGTCACGATTTTGGTGATGGGCATTTTCGCTTGGTTCACGTTGCGCGGCATTCTTGGCGTGTTTCGTGTGTGGGCGCTCGACAGCGTTGCGGTCACTTTGCCCACGACGCAGGATTTGCCATCGCTGATCGGGTTGTCAGGCAACGGCGCTGGCATTGCGGCCGCGCTCATCGGTGTCGCGCTATTGGTGTTCGCCTTCATCGGTAGAGAATTCCGTGCTGACCGCTGGAACTGGATCGGCGGCATCGTCGTCGGGCTCACCGTGATCGCCGCGTGGTACGTGTCGGGCCGCATTGGCTTCGTCGCCGAGCATCCAGAAACGTTAGAGGCCGCGTGGGTCGCGACCAATTCCGGGCGGCCGGAATCGTTGTCGTTCACCGCCCCACCCGCGTACTTGATGGAGCTCTTAGCCTATTGGAGCGACAAGAGTCGCTTCCTAAGTTTCAGCGTCGCGACCGCGTTGGGCGTCGTTACCGGCTCGTTCTTGATGTCCATGTTCACCAAGTCATTTCGCTGGGAAGGCTTCGCGACGACCGAAGATTTGGGCAACCACCTCGCGGGTGCAGCGCTCATGGGCTTTGGTGGTGTCACAGCGCTCGGCTGCACTGTAGGGCAAGGCCTGTCGGGCATGTCTACCCTAGCGCTCGGCTCGATTATTACCGTGGTGTTCATCATTGTCGGATGTCGCTTGGCGTTGACGTATCAGATGTGGCGCCTGGATCGGGCGGGATAGCTAGACATTCACGATGGTTGGCGCGTTTGGCTGGCGAAATGCGTCCACTACTGAACAACGCTAACAGTCAAAGGAGCGCGCAATGAACGTCGTCGTAAAAAACATGATTCCAACAGCATCAAGAGCGAGTTGCGTGCTCGTTGCGATGCTCTCGTTTGCAAGCGTTGCCAACGCCCAGAACGCGTTCACCAACCGCACCGTTAAGCTGCATGCTGGCCCCGATCGAAACTATCCGACGGTGTCGGTGATCGGTCCCGGCGCAATGGTTTACGTCAACGGATGTTTGCGTAATTTCAATTGGTGTGACGTACAAGCCGGTCCCGCACGTGGCTGGGCCAACGCGCGTAACTTAAATTACACGTATGGCGGTCGTCCGATGGCGGTTTATGGCAACGGTGCGCGCTTCGGCTTCCCCGTGGTCAGCTACGCAATGGGTTCGTATTGGGACAATCACTACCGCGCTCAGCCTTGGTACAACACGCATCGCCACAATTGGCAGCCCAATCGCGCGTACGTCGCACCTCGCGCGCCGGTGCATCAGCCGCATGCGAATGGTTTCGCGCCCACGCATCGGCCGCAAGTTCACACACGCCCAGTACCCGTGCAGCCGCACTTCGCCTCACAGCACCAGCAGCAGCAACGCCCGGTCGTCGTGAGGCAACACGTTGCGCCACACCAACAGTCACAGCGCCAGCTGCCGCAACATTCGCAACGCGCTCAAGCCAACGGCCACCCGCAGCATCGCCCGTAACGGGAACAGCGTGTAACGCTAGTACCGCGTTGGTTCGCGACGACTTGGTGTCGCTCGGTTCCACGCGGAAGCGCGACCTAGGCCGCGCCTACCCTCGCTCCAGCAATTCCGCGCCCCGCCATGCGTCCGACTACGCATTTTTATTGCGGCCTAAGCATGCAAAATAGCCGCATGCTTACTCCACCTGCCGCCTTCGATATTTCCGCAAAAACGCGCAACCCGAACGCCGGGTTGCGCGGCAACTATGCGGACATGACCACCGATTTCACCGTCACGCAGCAGATGACGGATTACACCGCCGACGAACAAGCGCGCTGGCTGCGGCTCGTGACGCGTCAGCTCGCGCTCATTCCCACGCGTGCCTGCAGTGAGTTCATTGACGCGGTAGCGAAGCTCGATATGCAGCGCGGCATTCCTGACTTTGCAGCGGTTAACGTCGCACTGAAAGCCGCAACCGACTGGCAGTTGGTTGCCGTGCCGGGCTTGTTACCCGATGACGTTTTCTTCACGCATCTAGCCAATCGCCGCTTCCCGGTCACCGTCTGGCTCCGCAGTGAAGCAGAGTTCGACTATATCGTTGAGCCCGATATTTTTCATGACTTTTTTGGTCATGTGCCGATGCTTTTTACGCCCGTGTATGCCGATCACTTGCAGGCGTATGGCCACGGCGCACTCAAGGCCAAACGCCTCGGCGGACTCGACTGGCTTGCGCGTTTGTATTGGTACACGATTGAGTTTGGTCTCATTCGCGAAAACGGCGAAGTCAAGGCTTACGGCGCGGGCGTCCTCTCCTCGCCTAAAGAACTGATTTACGCACTCGAAAGCAACGCCCCGAAGCGCGCGCCGTTTGACGTAATGACGATCATGCGCACGCCGTTTCTAATCGACGACGTGCAAAACGCGTATTTCATTCTCGAATCATTCGAGCAATTGCATCACGACACCGCGCCCGATTTCACGCCGCACTACGCTGCTTTACGCGATGATTTTCTAGTCGATTTGAGCGCTGGGTTGGGCGCTGAAGCGGCGACCTGACAATTCGGTGCAACGAGCCACGGATCGCGCGCTGCGCCACCAAAGGTTTTCAACAAAAACTCGATGAACACGCGAGTGCGCGCAGGGACGTGCATACGCGTGGGCATCGCGGCATAAATCCACAGCGTCTTGATGCGCCAATCTGGGATCACGCGCTCCAGCTGGCCGCTGGCCAGCGCTTCATCCGCAAGAAACGTGGGCACCGCCGTGATGCCCATGCCAGCGATGGCCGCATGAAACAGTGTATCGAGATGTGTGGTCGAGAGCGCCATCGCGGGTTGCGGCAGCGTGACGGACTTCTGCGATTTTCCAGTGCTCAACGGGCAGTGCTCAAATGTGGTCTCCTTGTTGCCGTCAGGTGCGAACGGCAGTAACCACTCGTGACTCAACAAATCGACGGGCTTTTGCGGACGCCCGCGTACGTCCAAATACTGCGGTGACGCGCACGCAATCATTTCCGACTGCGCCAGCAGACGTGCAACAAAATTGCCCGTTTGCAGCGGACGCATCAACGTGAGGATGGAGATGTCGTGACTGTCATCCACTGTTTCAACGCTGTTTTGCACTGTCAATTCAATCGTGAGCTTCGGAAATTGCGTGCGCAATTTCGGAATGTGTTTGGCCAATTGATGCGTCGCGATCGCCGGCGAAGCCAACACGCGAACGACGCCGCGCGGTTCGGCAGTTTCAAGATTCGCTGCCGTTTCGGCGTCTTCAACATCAGCGAGTATTCGCTGCACGCGCTCAAGGTAGCGTTCGCCCGCTTGCGTGAGCGCGAGGCTGCGCGTGGTGCGGTTTAAGAGACGCGCACCGAGGTGCGCTTCGAGATCGGCGACCAACCGCGTAACCACCGCTGGCGCGAGATCCAGCTTGTCGGCAGCGCCGGTGAAACTACCGGCGTCAACGACCTGTGCATAAACGCGCATCGCGCGAAGTTGGTCCATAGCGTTGCTTTCTGTTGTTGCCGCGATTGGTTGAAGCGCGGCTCGTAAGGCGCACCGCGAAATCGAAAAAAGTTCCCGCCTAATTATTCCGTATTTAGCAATAAACAATTCACTTTTTGCCAGTTTATTTACGCATTGGCAATTCCTATTATTCATCCATCGACGCGATAACAGAGCTTGTTCAGACGGCTCTCTTCACCGAAAACCGTGTGAACAGGCCCTGCGTATTACGTTGAGACTGACTGCTCTTGCAATCGGTCAAACAAAACTAAACACATCCTCCTCCTCGAAAGAAATCATCATGAATACGAAAAACGTTTTTGCTTCTGTTCTCTTCGCCGCAGCTGCCGTATCAAGCGGCGCCGCATTCGCTAGCGATTTCACGGCGGCGCAGGGCAATCCATCGGTACAAATCTCGCAATTGGCACCACGCGCTGAGCAACGCTCGATGAACGTTGCTACCGGTGCCGCGAAAGAAGCCGCGCCCGTGGTTGGCGTAAGCAAGGCCGACGCTCGCCCACGCGCTGAAGTGCGCACCGAAACGCGCGGCTACTTCAATAGCGCCGAAGGTCGCGAAGCTCGCGCACTCTACGTTGGCGGCGCACAGTAATCGCGTCGCAACCGTGACGAAGAACGCGCCTTCGGGCGCGTTTTTGCTGCACCGCGGTCGGCAATTTGCATCGCGTCAAACGGCAATCCATGCACAGTGAGGCCGCTTAACAGCTTTCTAGCTTCCTCGGCCGTCCGGCGGTGACTCTGAGCGCTTTTTCATAATAGTCGACTACTTTATTAATTGCCACATAATCGCCGTGCAGCTGTCGCTTAACCGCAAAAGCTGTATCTCCCGATGCTCGCGCATAGACTCCCGCCATGTCTCTCGCGAGTGAATCCCACGCCTACGCCACCAACCCCGCCGCGCCGCTCGCGCTCATGGGCGGCACGTTTGATCCCGTGCATTGGGGCCACCTGCGCGTCGCTAGTGAAACTGCGGCCGCGCTCCGATTGCCAGAGTTGCGGCTCGTCCCAAGTAAGACGCCCGTGCATCGAAGTAGGCCCGGCGCAACCGAGGCACAGCGTTTCGACATGCTCGAACTTGGTATTTCCGCTCTGAACGATCCCGCGCTGCGCGCCGACAATCGCGAGATCACGCGCGCCACACCGAGTTACACCGCGCTCACGCTTGAATCTTTGCGCACAGAATTTCCGACACGGCCGCTCATTTGGGTGATTGGCGTCGATGCGTTTTTGCACATTCACACTTGGTTTCAGTGGCGGCGGCTCTTTGAGCTGGCGCATTTTGTGGTGCTCAATCGGCCAGGATTTGCGGTCTCGCAGGTGTTGTCGCACGAAATGGCGGACGTGTGGCATGGCCGACTAACGCGTGATGTTGATGCACTACATGCCACCACGCACGGCCTCATTTACCTACATACCGTGACGCCGCAAGCCATTTCCGCCACCGCTATTCGCAACACTATCGCTGCGGGCGAGGCCGATCAAGCGCTGTTAGCGTTGCTACCAGCCCCAGTGCTGGCCTATATTCGTGCGCATCACCTTTACACGCAGAGTCCAATTGCAACTTAATCCCGTTCAGAAAGCCGCCATCGCCGCCCTTGAAGACATCAAGGCTCGCGACATCACTGTCCTCGACACACGCGCCCAAACGGCCATCTACGATTCGATCATCGTAGCCACCGCCGACAGCCCGCGTCAGACCAAAGCTATGGCGCACCACGTGGGCGACAAGGTGCGGGAAGCCGGCGGGCAAGTGATCTCCATCGAAGGCGAAGCCACAGGCGAATGGGTGTTGGTCGACTGCACTGACATCGTGGTGCACATCATGCTGCCCACCACGCGCTCGCTCTACAACCTCGAAGATTTGTGGACCGTACCCGGCGCGGCTAAGCCCTACGTCGTGCCGAAACCAGCCGCCGCGAAAACCTCGGGCCGCCACGCGTCCGCACCAGAGGCAACCGCTATTGCGGCGTCTGTGACCAAGGCACCGGTCGCGCCTGCACCTACCGCAGCCAAAGCCGCGCCGAAGGCTGCCGCCAAACGCGTCACCAAGACAGCGACTGCTCCGGTCGCCTCGTCTGCTGCGACCGCTTTGACCGCGAAACCGGCGAGCAAAGCAAAACCAACAGCGAAAGCGGCCGACAAAACGACGACCGCTAAAAAGCCGGCAGTGAAGAAACCTGCCGCCAAAAAACCCTCCGTGAAAGCCGCGGCCACTAAAGCCACCAAGGCCACAAAGGCACTGGCGGTGAAAGCCAAAGCAACGAAGGCCACGAAAGCGGTTGCTGCCAAGAAGCCTGCGGTGAAAGCGGCGGCGACTAAAGCGGCGAAAGTGTCCAAGGCAAAAGCTCCCGTTGCGAAAAAACCAGCGGCTAAAAAGCCTGCCGTCAAAGCGGTGGCCGTGAAGAAAGTCGCGGCCAAGAAACCTGCGGTGAAGAAGGCCGTGGTTAAAAAAACAGCGGTAAAGAAACCCGCTGTCAAAAAAGTAGCTGTGAAAAAGCCTGCGGTGAAAAAAGCCGCAGTGAAAACCGTCGCAGCCAAAAAAGTCGCGGCTAAAAAGGCAGTAGCGAAAAAGGTGACGGCGAAAAAGCCAGCGGCGAAAATCGCAGCCAGCAAAAAAGTGCCGGCCAAAAAAGTAGTGCTGGCTAAGCCCGCGACAAAGAAGGCTGCGGTCAAGAAGCCCGCTCTCAAAAAGGCAGCTGCGAAAAAGCCGGCCGCAAAGAAAGTCGCAACGAAAAAGCCAGCGGCGAAGAAGCCTGCTACGAAAAAAGTAGCGGTCAAAGTCACGGCCACAAAAAAAGTGGCTGTGAAAAAGGTAGCGGCCAAAAAGCAGACCGTGAAAAAGGCTGCCGCCAAGAAACCCGCCGCTAAACGTAAAGCAGCGTAACGCCGCACGGGATTAAACGGTGCGGCTGAAACTCATCGCGCTGGGGCAAAACCAGCCCGGCTGGGTGATGGATGGTGTGAGCGAATACGCGAAGCGCTTTCCGTCAGAGTGGCCGTTCGAACTCGCAGAGCTTAAGCCCGAAAAGCGCGCGGCCAATCGCAGCACCGAGATGGTGCTGGCGACTGAGGCCGAACGCATCCGCACGCAAATTCCGCGTCAGGCGCTCACCATTGCGCTGGACGAGCGCGGCGAGCAGCTCACCACACGCGCTTTGTCCGAGCGCCTATCGCTTTGGTCGCGCGAGGCTCCGTGCGCTACATTTCTGATCGGCAGCGCCGATGGCCTTGATGCAGCGCTCAAGTCTGGCGCGCATGCGCAGATCGGTTTGTCGAGACTGACACTTCCGCACGGCTTGGCAAGGATTTTTCTGATAGAACAGCTCTATCGCGCCGTCACGTTATTGTCCGGCCACCCTTATCATCGAGATTAAAACTTGATCTGAGCGCCACGAGCGCATCCCTAAAAAACGTGAACGAAATTTATCTCGCTTCGAAAAGCCCTCGCCGCCTCGCGCTGCTGCAGCAAATGGGGATCATCAGCAAGACACTCATGCTGCGCGAGGATTCGAGTCGCGTGCGCGATGTGGACGAAACGCCTCTGCCCAGCGAAAACCCCTACATCTACGTCGAGCGAATGGCAAAGATGAAGGCCGACATCGGCCTATTACGCGCCAAGCAGCGCGCGTTGCCGCCACAGCCGGTACTCGGGGCTGACACGATCGTCGTGTTCAATGGCACCATCTTCGGCAAACCCGCCGACCCTGCAGACGCAATGCGCATGCTCAAGCTGCTCTCCGGCACCACGCATGAAGTGTTGACCGGTGTCGCCGTGACCGACGGCACGCGGATGCTGCACGACACCTCAATTTCGCGCGTGCGCTTTCGTGACTTGACCGAAGCCGAGATTGCCGCCTACATCAATACCGGCGAACCGATGGGCAAAGCGGGCTCATACGCCGTGCAAGGACTCGGTGCCATCTTCATCGAGCGACTCGAAGGTAGCTACTCCGGCGTGATGGGATTACCCATTTTTGAGACTTCAATGCTACTCTCGCGTTTTGGAGTGACCAGCGTCTAGCGTCCGAGTCAACTCGAAGGTTAGTGTTTGCTGATTTCGCTGTGGTACGCGGTTCTAGTTTTTGACCGCAGCGAACGCAATAAACATTCTCTGGGGACAGCCCATGGCTGAGGAAATCCTCATCAACGTCACGCCGCAGGAGACGCGGGTGGCCGTGCTCAATCACGGTGTGATTGATGAACTACATATCGAACGCGCGAGCCACCGTGGCTTAGTGGGCAATATCTATCTGGGTCGCGTTGCGCGCGTGCTGCCGGGGATGCAAAGCGCATTTGTCGAGATCGGGCTGGAGCGCGCTGCGTTTTTGCATGTTGCCGACATTTGGGAATACCGCCAAGCGCAACATTCGCCCGAGATCACACCGAAGCCCATCGAACGCCATTTGCATGAAGGGCAGTCGCTCATCGTGCAAGTGATCAAAGATCCCATCGGCACCAAAGGCGCTCGTCTCTCCACGCAAATTTCGCTGGCCGGGCGTTTGCTCGTTCATTTGCCGCAAGACTCACACATCGGAATTTCACAGCGCATTGAAGATGAGTCCGAGCGCACGCTGCTCAAAACAACGCTGACGCAACTGCTGCCCGTTGACGCACCACACGGTGGCTACATCATTCGCACAATGGCCGAAAAATCGGCCGAACGGGATTTAGCCCGCGATGTGGCGTATCTCACCAAGCTCTGGGCGGACGTGCAAGCGCGCGCCAAATCAGTAAAGCCAGGCACAGTAATTCACCAAGACTTGACGCTGGCCGAACGCGTATTGCGCGATTTCGCGACGGAAGACACGCAGCGCTTGTTCGTTGATTCGCCGGGAGCGTATCAGTCGATGATTGAATTTTCGACACGTTATGCGCCCGCGTTGACGGATCGCCTGCGCTTGCATCAAGCGGTGCGACCGCTGTTCGACATGTACGGCGTCGAACAGGAAATCGAACGAGCCATTCACCGTCGAGTCGACCTAAAAAGCGGTGGCTACGTCATCATCGACCAAACCGAAGCGCTGACCACGATTGACGTAAATACCGGCGGGTTCGTGGGCGTTCGCTCGTTCGACGACACCATCTTCAAAACAAACCTCGAAGCCGCGCAAACCATTGCGCGACAGCTGCGCCTGCGAAATCTGGGCGGCATCATCATTATCGACTTCATCGATATGGATTTGCCTGAGCATCGCGAGGCTGTGCTCGACGCACTCAACGCTGCGATAGCCACAGATCGCACACGCCTCACCGTCAATGGTTTCACGCACCTCGGGCTCGTCGAAATGACGCGCAAACGCACCCGCGAGTCGCTTGCGCATGTACTGTGCGAAACCTGTCCCACGTGTAGCGGACGTGGCGAAATCAAAACCGCGCAAACGGTTTGCTACGAAATCCTTCGCGAAGTGATGCGTGAAGCCAAGCAATTCAATCCGCGTGAATTTCGCATTCTCGCGTCACAGAGCGTAATCGATTTGTTGCTCGACGACGAGTCAGCGGCGCTCGCGCATTTGTCAGGTGACATCGGAAAGCCCGTTTCGTTGCAGGTTGAAGCAGGCTACACGCAAGAGCAGTTTGATATCGTTTTGCTGTAGCCGCCCATGGAAACACTCGCATTGCTGGTAGTGCTCGCGGTCGGACTGGGGTTGGGCTATTTTTTCGCACGCAGAACAGCGTACGCCCGAGCCAACGAAACGCATCTGCACTCGTCGTTGGAAGGCATGCGTGCAGTGGGCGAGCTCTCGGTGTTCAAAGCCATCACCAAAGAAATTGTGACCGAAACTGATTACAGTTTTGGTGATTTTGGCCGCAAGTATTTGCGTTGGGCGTTCTCGCAAAAGAAGCTTGCGATGATCTTTGAATTTCAGATCGATTTTCGCTACGACCTGCGTTCGCCTGAATTCGCCATTGAATCGAGCACGACGGTCAGTGGTCGTGCGACAACGCTGAAGCTTCCGCCCGTGCGTGCTGAAATCAGCGTGCGTTCATTGCGGTTTTACGATGAGCAGCGCTCAAAGTTTCTGCCGTGGCTCTTGCCCGATTTGCTCAACGGCGCGTTCGGGCCGGGGTTCAGCGAAGAGGATAAAAATCGTTTGCTCGAAGGCGCAGCCGCGCACGCGCAAAGCCATGCCCATGCGCTCATTGAGCAGCTTCGTCCTGAAGTCGAAGCTAGTGCGCGAGCCACGCTCCTGCCGATGGCGCAGGCGCTGGGCGTGAAAAATGCCGCGCTCACGTTTAGCGGCGACATCATTGAGATGAATCGGAGCAAAGACTTGCGTGCGCTACGCGAGTTGCCTGACGGTACGGAAAACATCTGATTTATCGATTGATGCAGCGCTTCGAAGTGTTTCCGTGCGCTCGTAAAATCACACAATGAAAATTTCTGACTTACGCGTTGGCGTAGCGCGCGTAGCTACTGCCGCCATCGCGCTGCTCCTCGCGGCTCACTGTACAGCGCAAACGGCACTCTCATTCGATGCCATGACAGAACGACTTGAGGCCTGCATCGCCTGCCACGGCAAAGAAGGCCGCACGATTAACGCGGAGTATCTGCCACGCATTGCCGGAAAGCCTGCCGGCTATCTCTACAACCAGCTTGTCAACTTCCGTGACGGTCGTCGTAACAACGCTGTGATGTCGCACTTGTTGCAACCGTTGTCCGACGCGTACTTGCGCGAAATAGCACAGTATTTTTCGGCACTGGACTTGCCGTATCCACCGCCGCAAGCGCCGAAGGTTTCCGCGGACGCGTTGCGTCTGGGCGAAACGTTGGTACTGCGCGGCGACGCGTCACGCAAACTCCCGGCCTGCTCGCGATGTCACGGCACACCTATGACCGGTGTCACGCCCGCAATTCCGGGCTTGCTTGGGTTGCCGAGCGCTTACTTGAGCGCGCAACTAGGAGCGTGGCGCGCGGGCCAGCGCCGTGCGCACGCGCCGGATTGCATGGGAGAAATGGCGAAATCGCTTACACCAGACGACATCAACGCCGTCGCTTCGTGGCTCGCGGCGCAGCCCGTACCGTCAATCAGTAAACCCATTGCGTCGCTACCGGCGCCGTTGCCGATACGCTGCGGTGGAGTGCCACAATGAAACTGAAGTGGGGAATTCCGATTGCGCTCAGCGCGTGCGTGTTGGCTGCGCTATTCATTGGCGCACTGCTAGTTAAGGAGGTGATGGGCGACAGCACCAGTTACATCCCTAGAAAAATTGACGCCACAAGTGAGCAGATTGCTCGCGGAGCATATCTCGCGCAAATTGGAAACTGCTCAGGCTGTCACACTATGCCCGGTGGAGAGCCGTATGCTGGCGGAAAGGGTGTATCAACGCCGTTCGGCACTATATATGCCGGAAATTTGACGCCGGACCCTGCTACTGGCATAGGAAGTTGGGGGGCGAATGATTTCTATCGTGCGTTGCATGAAGGCCGTTCGCGCGACGGCCGTTTGCTCTACCCCGCATTTCCGTATCCAAACATCTCACTCACGACGCGCGAAGATTCAGATGCGATCTATGCATTTCTCATGAATCGCGTCGCGCCGGTGAAACGTGAAAGCACCGCGCATACGTTGCGGTTCCCGTTCAACAATCAACTCGCCCTCGCGGCATGGCGCCTGCTCTACTTCACACCCACCGCTTATCAGCCCGATGCGACACAGAGCGTTTCGTGGAATCGTGGCGCGTATCTCGTGCAAGGGCTTGCGCACTGCGGCGCATGCCACAGCACACGCAACGCACTCGGCGCGCCGATCGCCGGGCATGCGTACGACGGCGCAATGATGCCGCTTAACGATTGGTACGCACCCTCGCTCACCGCGCGAAACGAAGCGAGCGTGGCGGATTGGGAGATTGCACAAATTTCGGCGTGGTTGAAACACGGCATCTCCGAACGGGGAACGGCACTCGGGCCGATGGCGGAAGTGGTTTACCAAAGCACACAACATTTGCGCGACGATGATGCGCAAGCGATGGCCACGTATCTGAAGGCTTTAGCGCCTTCCGCGACACCGCTTACGACCAACGCCGCTGCAAGCCGTAAGGCCGATGCGCAAAGCGAAAAACTCTACGTTGACCACTGCAGCAAATGTCACGGCGACAAAGGTGAAGGCAAGCCGGGCGCATTCCCAGCGTTGGCCGGCAATCGCGCGGTGACGATGGCCAACACGACTAACTTAATTCGCGTCGTGCTCGCGGGTGGCTTCGCACCGGCGACGACAGGCAACCCGCAACCGCACGGCATGCCGCCTTACTACCATTTGCTCTCAGACGCTGAAATTGCCAAGCTCTTGACGTTCGTCCGGTCGTCGTGGGGCAATAACGCAGCAGCGGTAACGGACCTCGACATGGTGAAGTACCGAAATGCGCTGCGCACGCCGTAGAGCCTACTCTTTTGGCTTCTCGCCGCCGTCGTCCATGCCGGCCGCGACCTGCGAGTAACCGTTGTCTACATAGAGAATTTCGCCAGTCATCGCACTCGCCCAATCGGAGAGTAGAAACGCGGCTACGTTTCCTACTTCGTCGGCGGTAATGTTGCGGCGCAGCGGCGCAGCATTCGCAAAGTTCTTGAGCATCGTTGAAAAACCAGCGATGCCAGACGCTGCGAGTGTCTTGATCGGACCGGCGCTAATGCCGTTCACGCGCGTGCCCTCAGGACCGAGGGTAGCGGCCATGTAGCGCACATTCGCTTCAAGAGCCGCCTTAGCCACGCCCATCGTGTTGTAGTTCGGCACGCTACGCACCGCCCCCAAGTAGGAGAGCGTCAACATTGCGCCGTTTCGCCCCTTCATGAGTGGGCGAGCCGCTTTGCCGAGCGCGGCGAAACTGTACGCGGAGATATCCATCGCCGTCATGAAAGACGAACGCGACAAACCATCGAGGAAATCGCCGGTGATTGCCTCGCGTGGTGCGTAGCCAATCGAATGCACCACACCATCCACGCCGCCCCACTCGGAACCGAGCTTCGCAAACACACCGTCAATCTCATCTTGCTTGGTGACGTCCATGCTCATGATCAGCCCGCCACCCAATTCCGGTGCGAGTTTTTCAACGCGTTCTTTCATCGCCTCGCCCGCGTAAGTAAACGCGAGCGTCGCGCCTTCGCGCTTGAGCGCCTTGCCGATTCCAAACGCGATCGAGCGGTTAGAAAGCAAGCCAGTGAGCAGAATTTTTTTGTCTTGAAGGATGGCCATAGTGATTCCTTGAGTGCGCGCTTGTTCGGAGTCAGGCGCTTTCGTGATCGTGATCCTGACGGGATTGTATTGTTAGGGCTGCAATTCGTCGGAGCGCGGAATGTTTTCTCGGTTTCACTGGTCGCATGTACTGTGGGGACTGCCGCCGCTTTTGGCCGCAGCGTTCTTGCTGTTCGCACGGGTCCTGCCCCGCGAGTACAAGCTCGACGCATATCGCTTCTTCTTTACCGAATTGTTCTGGTTGGCAGTGCCCTACGGGCTCTTTGCGCTCGTCTGCGCGTTCATGTCCTTTCGCGAACGACATCGATCCGCCGCACTCGGCGCGCTCTTTGCGGCCACCCTCGCCGGGGCGGCCATGTACGCCCGTTTCGTTGAGCCCGAACAACTCGTTATCCGTGAGTCGACCCTACGCGTTGGCGCGCCGCTACGGATTGCGTTGATCGCGGATCTGCACATCGGTCTATTTCAAGGTCGTGAGCGCACGCAACAAATTGCTGACGCGCTGAACCGCCTTGACGTGGACGGGGTCGTTGTGGCCGGGGACTGGACCTATGAGCCCATACGTCCTCTAAAAGAGCTATTGGCGCCCATTTCTCAGGTACGGCATCGGGTGCTTTCCGTGCCAGGCAATCACGACGAAGAAGTGCCGGGGCCGCCGTTAGCCGCCGAGCTTCGCGCCGCGTTGACAGCGCTTGGGGTGGAGCCAATCGAAGGTAGAGTCGTAGCGATAAAAGCCGTCCGCTTCGTGGGAATGGGTGACAGATGGGCACGCAAGGATTTTGTACCCGATCTCGACGACCAGACGACACCGTTAGTCGCGCTGGCGCACAACCCGGAATCCATTGATCGGTTGCAGGGTACGCCTATCAGCACGATGCTCGCGGGTCACACCCACGGCGGGCAAATCAATCTGCCCATCCTTACGGCACATGTGTTGAAGGCGGCAACCAAACAGGGGTTCAAGGCTGGGCGTTATGAGTTTGGCGACAAACAAGTGTTTGTAACGAGCGGGCTTGGCATGATCGGATTGCCACTACGTTTGTTTCAACCCCCTGTCATCGACGTCATCACGTTTCACTGACGGCACCTAAAATAGCAGGTTGTCCATCGCATCATGACTCGCCCCATGCCAACGCCCATGACTCCGAAAGAAATCGTTGCCGAACTTGATCGCCATATTGTGGGTCAGGCGGCGGCGAAGAAGGCGGTGGCAATTGCGCTACGAAATCGTTGGCGTCGACAGCAGGTGCAAGATCCGTTGCGGCAGGAAATCACGCCGAAGAACATTTTGATGATCGGGCCAACGGGCGTCGGCAAAACCGAGATTGCTCGACGACTGGCCAAGCTTGCGAACGCGCCGTTCGTAAAAGTGGAGGCCACGAAGTTCACAGAAGTGGGCTACGTCGGCCGCGACGTCGACACCATCATTCGTGATCTCGTGGATGTCGCCATCAAGCAAACGCGTGAAAAAGCGATCAAAGCCGTACGCGATCGTGCGGCGGACGCCGCGGAAGAGCGTGTGCTCGATGCGCTGCTACCACCGCCTCATGCGGTTAACTTCGACGATCTAAAACCGACCGACAACGTGACGCGGCAAAAATTTCGCAAGATGCTGCGCGAGGGTGCACTCGACGACAAAGAGATTGAAATCGAAGTGGCGCTGCCGTCGGCCCAGATGGAAGTGATGGCACCGCCGGGAATGGAAGAGTTGACGCAGCAGATTCAGGGCATGTTCTCGAACATGCAGCATGAGCGCAAAAAGTTGAAAAGGATGCGAGTCGACGAGGCGATGAAGGTGCTGCAAGATGAAGAAGCAGCGAAACTCATCAACGATGATGAACTGAAAGCTAACGCGCTCGAGAACGCGGAGCAAAACGGCATCGTCTTCCTCGACGAGATCGACAAGATCGCGACGCGCCAAGAAACCAGCGGGTCGGACGTTTCGCGTCAGGGCGTGCAGCGCGATTTGTTGCCGCTGGTCGAGGGCACGACAGTGAGCACGAAATACGGAACGATCAAAACCGATCACATTCTGTTTATCGCCAGCGGCGCGTTTCATTTGAGCAAACCGAGCGACTTGATTCCTGAGTTGCAGGGCCGCTTTCCGATTCGCGTGGAACTCTCGGCGCTGACCGTTGAAGACTTCGAGCGCATTTTGACGAGTACCGACGCGAGCCTGACGCGCCAGTACACGGGCCTTCTCGCCACCGAGCAAGTGACGTTGGATTTCAAAGCTGACGCCATTCACCGCCTCGCCGAAATCGCTTTCACGGTGAATGAGCGGCAAGAAAACATCGGCGCGCGACGATTGCACACCGTGATGGAACGTCTCCTCGAAGACGTGAGCTTCACCGCTGACGGCTTGACCGGCCAAACTATCAACATCGACGCCGCGTTCGTCGACGAGAAGCTCTCTAGCATCGTGCGCGACGAGAATCTCTCGCAGTTCATTCTGTGAGCGACGCCAACAACGCGCGCAACACGGCTCGCCTCTTCGCGCTCGGTGTCTTCGTTCCGTTCGGGGCGGCGTACCTGATCAGCTACGCGCTGCGGACGGTAAACGCAGCGATTTCGCCGCAGCTCACGCGCGAGTTTGGACTTGACGCCGCGGCACTTGGCTTGCTCACCGCGGCCTATTTTCTATCGTTCGCGTTCACGCAGTTGCCGCTCGGCGCGTGGCTTGATCGCTACCGTCCGCGGCGCGTTGAATCGGTGTTGCTGCTTTCATGCGCGCTGGGTTGCTTCATTTTCGCTTCGGCGAACACAAGCACGGGCCTCATTGTTGGTCGTGCATTTATCGGAGCGGGCGTAGCAGCGTGTTTGATGGCGACGATTCGTACGTTTGGCTTGTGGCTGCCGCCTGAGCGCCTGCCTGCCATGAACGGCTACATGCTGGCCGTCGGCAACGCAGGCGCAATCGCGTCGACCGCGCCTGCGCTGTGGCTGCTTCAATCGATGAGCTGGCAGCAAATGTTTGTGGGCATTGGGGTGATCACGCTGATGCTCGCGGCGGTGCTTGCGTTTTTGGTGCCTGACCCGCCCATGACCGCCGACAAAGCCTCTGTCACAAAAGGCTCACCGGCAGCGCCAGCGGGTTGGGGCGCGGTGGTCAAACATCCGCTGTTTTGGGCGGTTGCGCCGATCACATGTTTCTCAAACGCGGTCGGATTGTCGGTGCAAGGCCTTTGGGCAGGACCATGGTTGGTGGACGTGGCGAACATGCCGCCGAGCCAGATCGGCTCGTACCTGCTGCTGATTTCGGCGGGCATGCTGGTCGCCAACATTGCGATGGGAAAAGTCATGACCGCGCTGATCCTGCGCGGCGTTTCCGGGCCGTGGTTTGCCTCGGTGTGTTGCATCGCTGCGCTACTCGGACAGTTGCCGTTTCTGTTTTCGTGGTCGGCGAATCCCGCGTTGGTGATGATCGCCTTCGGCCTGACCCACGTTGCGGGAAACTTGGTGTTTGCTGCGTTGTTCCCGATGTTTCCGGCTGAGGTGCGTGGTCGTTTGTCGACTACTCTCAATTTTTTGATGTTCGGGCTTGGGTTTCTGTTGCAATGGTGCATCGGGCTCGTGGTCAATCGCTTTCCCGCAGGAGCCATCGGGCGCTACTTGCCACAGGGCTATGAAACGGCGTTCGTCATCATGGCGGTTATTCAACTCACAATCATTGCGTGGACGTTTGTCGCGCTCAACAAAGCAGCACCGAGAAAGATCAAAGCATGAACATCGCGCTGCGTATCCTTGAAATCGTCCTGCCGGTGCTGGCGATCATCGCGTTCGGCTACTTTATCGGGCGTCTTTGGAAGCCCGACATGCGCGTGGTGAATCGACTGAACCTCGATGTGTTCGGGCCATTTCTTGTGCTCGCCTATCTTTCCGATAAAGGGGTCGATCTTGTGTCGCTGTGGCCGCTAGTGGTGGCATCGATTGTGATCGTGCTGGGTTCGGGCATTTTGGCGTGGCCGTTCGCCAAACTCTCGGGGCAAAATCCGCGCACCTTCGTGCCCCCGATGATGTTCAACAACTGTGGCAACATGGGTCTGCCGCTGGCGTTGTTTGCGTTTGGCGCGCCGGGCGTGGCGGGTATGGTGGCACTTTTCACTACGTCGAACCTGCTGCACTTCACGCTTGGTTCATTCATCGTGAACAAGCACGCTGACCTGAAAGTGCTGCTCAAAAGCCCGATGGTGTGGGCAACCATCGTTGGTGCGTCGCTCGGTTTGAGCGGGCTGCATTTGCCAGACAGCGTGCACGCACCGTTGAAGATGATCGGGGATTGCACAATTCCGGTGATGCTGCTCTCGCTCGGCGTGCGCATGCTCGACGTCAAGCGCGAAGATTTCACCAATTCGCTACTCGGGGCAGCGGTCTGTCCGCTCACGGGATTGCTGGTCGCGGGGCTGCTCGCAGTGTGGTTACCCATGAGCAAAACGCAAATTGGCCTGGTGTATTTGTTTGGCTCGTTGCCGCCGGCGGTACTGAATTTCTTGGTCGCGGACTACTACAAGCAAGAGCCGGAAAAAGTGGCGTCGATCGTGCTCGTGGGCAATATCGCGAGTATCGTTTTCATTCCGTTTGGGTTGTGGTTTGCGTTGCGGTGAGCCGAGACCGCATTGGCTTGGTTGTCGCGCGGGAAACGCAAGCAAGGTAGGCGTCCTCCTCGCCCTTCGTCAAGCTCAGGATAAATCGACCCGTGGACGAGAATGACGCCAAAATATTGAAGAACGAAATCGTCGGGACCCACGCATGAACCTCCACGCTCTCCTAAAACAACGTCAATCCGCTGGCAAACCAATCCGCGTCGGCCTCATCGGCGCCGGCAAATTTGGCTCGATGTATCTCTCGCAGGCGAAGCACACGCCGGGGATTCATCTCGTGGCCGTAGCGGATCTCTCGCCTGAACGCGCGAAAGCCGCGCTTGTGAACGTGGGTTGGGACGCCGCGACGCTCCGCGCGTCGTCGTTCAAGGACGCGCACGCCTCTGGTCACACGCACGTCACGAGTGACGCCTTCGCAATGATCGCCGCGCCGGAGCTTGACGTCATCATCGACGCCACGGGTTCGCCGGCGCACGGTATCGCGCATGTGCTCGCGTGTTGCGAATCGAAGAAGCACATTGTGATGGTGAACGTGGAGGCCGATGCGCTGGCGGGGCCGCTCCTAGCGCGTCGCGCGCGCGAGGCGGGCATCGTGTATTCGCTCGCGTACGGCGACCAGCCGGCGCTGGTGTGCGAGATGGTGGATTGGTGTCGTGCGGCGGGGTTTGAAGTGGTCGCTGCGGGCAAAGGCACGAAGTACTTACCGATGTATCACGAGAGCACGCCCGCGACCGTGTGGCCGCATTACGGCATCGCGCCGGAAGACGCGGCCAAGGGTGGGATGAATCCACAGATGTTCAATAGTTTTCTCGACGGCACCAAGAGCGCCATCGAGATGGCATCGATTGCGAATGCGTGTGGTCTCGCGCCGCCACGCGGCTTGCTATTTCCGCCGTGTGGGGTGGATGATTTGGCGCACATCTTGCGGCCACGCGACGTGGGCGGATTGCTCGATCGGCACGGCATGGTGGAAGTGATCTCGAGTGTGGAACGCGATGGTCGCCCGGTGTTTCGCGACTTACGATGGGGCGTCTACGTGGTGTTTCGCGCGGGAAGCGATGCGGGGCGCGAATATGTGCGTCGCTGCTTCAAGGAATATGGCCTCGTCACCGACAAGACTGGCGAGTACACGGCGATGTACAAACCGTATCACCTGATCGGCCTGGAGCTCGGCATCAGCGTCGCGAGCGCCGGCCTCCGGAACGAACCCACAGGTGCGCCACTCGCGTGGTGGCAAGACGGTGCGCTTGATTGGCGCGCAGATGTCGTAGCAACGGCCAAGCGCGCGTTGAAGGCGGGCGAAGCGCTCGACGGCGAAGGTGGTTTCACTGTTTACGGAAAAATTCTCCCCGCCGACGAATCGGTCGCGACCGGCGCGCTACCGCTCGGGCTGGCGCATGGCTGCACGCTGAAGCGCAACATCGCCGCCCACGAAACGGTGCGCTGGGAAGACGTGCAATTCGCGGCGCAAAACGACGTGCAGCAACGCGCGATTACGTTCCGGCGCGAGATGGAAGCGCTGGCGCGGAACGGGTAAGTGCGTACAACAGCTTTCCGCATTGAACGACTGTCCCGCGGTCGATTCAGCCCGTTTTTACCAATAGTCGACTAGCGGAATAATCTGGCTGTAACGCCGACACAGCTGTCGCTCCACAGGAAAAGCCATATTCTCGTTAAAGATGTGCGCACGGTCCGCCACGCCCGCGCGACGAGCGCACAAGCGATGCGATGTTCGCGCCGGCGGAAGCAGTTGCGTCGCTACACTCCCCGTCATGTTGGACGCATCGTCCAGCTCGTTTTGTCGGAGCACTATGTCCACCATCACGCACCTCGCGCGCGAGCACGCCGTAGCGCGTTTCTTGCGCATCACGAGCGCCATCAGCTGCGCGTTAACCGTCCTTTCCGCTTCTGCGCAGAGTCCTGCCGCGCCTGCCGTCGAGACGCCAGCAACAGCCCCTGCGTACAAAACCGCCGCCGAGATTCCCGTCGGTGAGTTCTTTCGATTGCCGCGCTATTCGCAGATGGCGATGTCGCCAGACGGAAAAAAGCTCGCCGCGTTGGCGCCTGTAAACGGACGAGAGAATCTCGTGGTGATCGATTTAGAAACCCGCAAATCCAATGCGACGACCGCGTTTAGTACCGTGGATGTGAACTGGTTTACGTGGGTAGACAACGGCCGTCTGATCTTTCGCGCGTCAAATCGTCAGCTGGAGACTGGCGTCAGGCGTCGAGGCGCGATGATCGCCATTGATGTTGACGGGCAGAATTCGCGCAACCTCGCTCACGACATTCGTGGCGGGTTCGACATTCTCGCTAGAACCCGCGACGAAAGCGGCGAGCTGATTGTGTCGACCAATCTGCGCGACATTGATTCCGATGACTTGTATCGCTTCGACACGCGTACGGGGCGCTCAAAACTGTTGACTTTCGACAGTCCTGGCCGAGTGGTCGACTGGGTAACTGACCAGACGCTAGAGCCACGGGTTGCGTTGCGACTCGAACCACGCGAATCCGCGAGCAAGCCGCGCCGACGCACGCTGTGGCACCGCAAGTCGGCGACCGATTCGTGGCAGCAAATTGGCGAGTCGACAGGCGACTTGGAACGCATGATGCCGTTGGCGTTCGACGACGACAATCAAACATTGTTTGTCAGCGCCCGCAACCAAGAGGATCGCAGTGCGATTTATCGCTATGACATCGCCAACAAACGCTTGGGTGAAGTGGTAGCAAAACATCCGTGGATTGATCTCAACGGCGGGCTCATGAGCCATCCGGGCACAGGAAAAGTGCTCGGTCTGCGGCACAGCGCCGAAATGCCCAGCACTAGTTGGTTTGACCCGCGTTACGCCGCCATTCAAGCCGGGCTCGACAGGGCGCTACCCAACACGGTCAATCGAATTACGCCCGGCGACGACGCAGCACGCTATCTGATTGTGTTTTCGCAATCTGCCACGGAGGCGGGCACTTATTACGTCTTCGATACCCAGAAACGCACATTGGATCGTGTGGCGGGAACACGCGACTGGCTACCTGCGACATTGATGCCTGAGCGACGCTTCGTGATGTACAAAGCGCGTGACGGACTCAACATCCCCGCGTGGCTCACCGTGCCACGCGGCGTCGATGCCAAGAACCTTCCGCTGATCGTGAATATTCATGGCGGCCCGTGGGTGCGCGGCTATCAGGGCGTGCAATGGGGACGTTGGCCAGAGGCGCAATTTTTCGCCTCACGTGGCTACGCAGTACTTGAGCCTGAGCCCCGCGGCTCGGTCGGCTTCGGGGCAAAACACTATCAATCCAGCTTCAAACAATGGGGGCTGTCGATGCAGGATGACATCACCGATGGCGCATTGCATCTGGCCAATGAAGGCATCGTCGATAAGTCTCGCATGTGTCTGTTCGGCGGCAGTTACGGTGGTTATGCGACGCTTCAGGGGCTGGTAAGAGACCCCGATCTGTGGAAGTGCGGCCACGCTTACGTGGCCGTCACCGACATCGAACTCAAGCAAAACGTAACTTGGTCCGACACTGCGCGCTACAGCGACTATTACGAGACGGACTTCAAGCGTTGGATTGGCGACGCAACAACCGATCGCGCACGCTTCGACGCTACCTCTCCCGCCAAAAACGCTGCAAAGATCAAGGCTGCCGTAATGCTAACGATGGGCGGGCAGGATCAGCGTGTGCCGCTCATCCACGGCACGACCATGCGCGACGCCATGGAGAAGGCAGGGAAGCCGCTGAACTACAAGGTCTACGTCGACGAAGCGCACGGCTTCAACGCGAACGAAAACGTCATCGATTTCTACACGCGAACTGAGGCGTTTTTTGCGAAGCATTTGAAGTAGTAGGTGTACGCTGCGGTCAACTCAATCTTCGGAAAATCACCGTGAACAACCAAAGTTTCTTCGCACAGGCGCAGATCAGCTTGCGTCGCGGCGTCCTGCTCGCGATGGTCGCTGCGATCATGCTTTTGACGTCCGGCTGCGCGGGCACAGTGGTCGTCGAATACTCGCTCGACGCGAAGATGCAGCGCATCGCGGAGAACGGCACGTCGCAACAAGCGACCGCGGATCAGTTTTCGGTGCAGGCCTTGTCGCCGGGCACTTCGGTCACGTTTCCAGCGGTGGATTACAAGAGCGATGCGTTCGCGTGGAGCATTGGCACGAGCTCGCTCGGCTTGGGCGGCGTAGTGGAAAACTTCGCGTCGACGCCTCTGTGTTTTCGCCTCGACCAAGCCACGCTGTCGTCGAACTTTCAGTCGCGCGAAGTCCCGCTGCGCGTGGCGACTGTGTTTCACATGATCTACGGCACGCCGCATCGACTCGGTTCGAATCGACCGTCGGATCGCAAATTATTTGTGCCGCAGCCGATTTGCTTTTTGTCGAAAACACCGACGCAGTTTTCGTTCTGGCCGGATCTGTCGGAACTGTTCCCGAGCGAAAAAATGTTCAACGTTCGATGGCCCGAGGGCGAGACTAACCTCACGGAACGCGGCGTCGGCAATTGGATCAAGCTCACGCTGCCGATTGAGTACAACGGCAAACGGGAGCGACTAGAACTCACGCTCACCGCAAAAGACAGCAAGGCGCGGCTGTCGTACTACTGAGCCTCATGCGTCTGCAAACCCATTGGATTGATTAGACGGCTTTTTGGCTCCAGCGACTAGCCGGCGGTCGTTACAGCGCGTTTATGACGTAAGTCGACTTCCATTCGCATGGGGCTGTAACGACCGCTAGGCGGTCGCTGCGCGCCAAAAGCCATTCCTCACAGTTTTAGGCGTCGCATCAGCCGCGCTTTCGCAAATTGGGCGTGGGTTAGCGCGGCCGATGCCCCGCGTACGTGGGCCGAGAGCGTCAGTCGCTGCTCGACGTGGCGTCGCTCAGATGCCTACGCTGTCGCGCGGGCGTCGCCTTGCGACTGCTAACGTTGGCCGCGTCGTCGGAGGCTGTGAAGCCGCGTGTCATAAACGACAAACGGCCTTTGCTGCCGCTGCGTTGATAGTCAGCAAGAATCGCGGCTTGCGCTCTTTCCATCGCGATATCGCCATCGCTGATGAGCCAGCGATAGACGAGGTCAAACAGTCGTTCTAGCGCGATTTGATGCGTCGCACCGGTCTCGGCGTAGAGCCAATCCGCGAGCGCGAGAAAGCGAGCAAATGCGCTCGTCGGCGCCTCGGCGAGCACCAGCGGCAACGCTTGCGTGAAGCGACCGGAGTTGCCGATCAAATCCCAGAACCGCGCGAAACGGCTGATGCGCTGCACGTCAGCAAACGAGAGCTCCGAGTTCGAAAGAATGTTGTACGGTGGCTCCGGGTTGTAGCGCATCGCGAACGCGTCGGTGTGGC
>DAINAJ010000003.1:26752-29917 GCA_036733505.1 Casimicrobium sp. | reverse complement strand
AGAATGTTGTACGGTGGCTCCGGGTTGTAGCGCATCGCGAACGCGTCGGTGTGGCGAATAATCGGCGTGCCGCGCAGCCGCTTCAACACACCGACCTGAATTTCATGCGGCCCCAAGCGTGCGAGCGTGTCGAAGCCAAGACCAAAACTCTCGAACGTTTCCGACGGCAGTCCAGCGATCAAATCAACGTGCATGTGCGCGTGCGAATTTTCATGCAGCCAGCGAATGTTTTCTTTCGCTTTGTCGTTGTTTTGTTTGCGTGAGATGTGACCTTGCACTTCGGGGTTCCACGTCTGAATGCCGATCTCGAATTGCAGCGTGCCCGCGGGAAACTTCGCGATGGTGTCTTTGAGTTTCTCGGGCAAGTGATCGGGCACTAATTCGAAATGCGCGAAGCACGGATCGTCTGGGCGCGCGTTAATGCGTTCCAGGAAGAAATCGAGAATCGCGAGCGAGGTTTTGATGTTCAGGTTGAACGTGCGATCGACAAACTTGAAGGTGCGCGCGCCGCGATCGTAGAGCTTCGCCATCTCCGCGAGAAAACGCTCGGTGTTGAAAGGCTCGGCCGTTTTGTCGAGCGCTGACAAACAGAACTCACACTTAAACGGACAGCCGCGCGAGGCTTCGACGTAGAGGTGCCGACGCGCAATATCTTCGTCGGTGTAGTAGTCGTACGGCAGCGCAATATCGTCAAGCTCAAAGGCTTCGCCCACATGCACTTTCATCAGCGGCTTCGGGCCATGTAACAGCGCCCGCGCGAGCTTGTTAAACGTCACATCGGCTTGCCCAGTCACGACGTAATCGGCGAGCTGATAAATGCGCTGCTCGGCGGTTTCGTAACTCACTTCCGGCCCGCCGATGACCACTTTAATTTGCGGCGCGACGGCCTTCAGCATCGCAATGAGCTTGGTCGTCTCTTCGACGTTCCAAATGTAGACGCCGAATCCAATTACCTTCGCGTCGAGCGCGAGCAATTGTTCCACGAGGACTTCGGTTTTGCTGCCGATCACAAACTCGACGATCCTCGTCTCGGCGCGAATGTCTTCGTCGAGATTGGCAAACAAATAGCGAAGCCCAAGCGACGCATGTGCGTAGCGGGCGTTGAGCGTGGAGAGAACGAGTGCGGGCATGGCCGCAATTATCGGCGACTGCGAAGATGGCTACTCTACAGTGATGTTCGCCTGCTTGATCAGTCGCGCGTATTTCGCAAGTTGCGCTTTGGTGGCTACGCCTAGTTCAGCAGGCGTCGAGCCGCGCGGCGTGAGGCCCTGTGCGATCAAATTATTGCGCACTTCGGGATCGGCGAGCGCTTTGACGAGTTCCGCATTGAGGCGATTGACGATGTCCTTCGGGGTGCCAGCGGGCGCCATCACGGCGAACCACGAATTGAATTCAAAGCCCGGCAAACCCGAATCACTGATCGTCGGCACATCAGGAAATTGTGGCAACGGCTTAGGCGTACTCACGCCGATTAGGCGGACTTTGCCGCCTTTGATCAATCCAAAAACGGTAGCGAGTCCCTGAAACGCGATTGGCACCTCGCCCGAAGCGACGCCCAGTCCAGCCTGCGTCGCGCCTTTGTACGGAACGTGCGTGAGCGTAATTCCGGCACTGGACGCAAAGAGTGCCGCGGCAATGTGTTGCGGGCTACCGTTGCCGCCGGAGCCGTAGTTGATTTTTCCTGGCGCGGCCTTTGCGGCGGCGATGAGCGTTTCGGCACTTCGGTGCGGTGAATCGTTATTCACTACGAGGCCCCACTCGACCGTAGCGACCAGCGAAACGGGCTCGAAATCTTTGAGAATGTCCCACGTCATCTTGGTTTGTAAGTTAGGCAGCATGGTCATGATGCTGTCGTTGAAGCCACCAATCGTGTAGCCGTCCGGCGCGGCTTTCGCCACGCGATCCGCGCCAATCAACCCTGCTGCGCCGGGCTGGTTCTCGATCACGATGCCCTGCCCCATGTTTTGTGACATCTTTTGCGTGATGATGCGTGCAGCTGCGTCGACGGCGCTGCCCGCTGCAAGCGGTACGATCATGCGGATCGGCTTGCTCGGATATACGGTTTGAGCATGCGCTGGCAGATATGGAGCGAGAGCTAAAAAGCCCATCGTGGCGAGTAAGGCGTAACGACGTGAGCGTGTAAGCATGATGAGTTTCTCGGTGGTGTTTTGATTATTAAGACAAGAGCGGCGAAATGTTCAATTCGGCAGCAAGAGTGTCGAGCTGTTTGACGAGCGCGGGCGGAAGCGGAATACCGTCCTTCGCGTAGTTCCTGCGGCGCTGTTCGCTTTGCTCGCCGGGCAACCAAATGCGCTCCACGCCGTCGATACGCTCGCTCGCGCGCAGGTCACGGGCGAGCGTGTCAACACGTTGCTTGAACGCGTCGATATCGCCAAACGCGGAGAGATCAATCATGCATATCGCCTGTCCAGTATTGGTGACGCTCGAGTCATCGTGATTGAAATCGATCACGTCTTTGCCCATTGCTGCCCCATTTAAAGTGCCCGCGAGCAATCCGACGATCAGCGCTAGACCGTAGCCCTTGTATCCGCCGATTGGCAGCAAAAAACCCTCTTCCGCACGCTTTGGATCCAGCAGCGGCTTGCCTGCACGATCCATCATCCAGCCTTCTGGCATCATTTCGCCGCGCTGCGCCTTGGCCTTCACTTTGCCGTACGCAGCGACGGTTGTCGCCATGTCGAGCACGATCGGCCCCTCGTTCGCAGCAGGCACCGCCACCGCGATCGGATTGGTGGACAACAGCATATCCAGCCCGCCCCACGGCGGCAGATGGTTAGCGTTGCCAACAGCGAAATACAAACCGATCATGTCATGCGGCAACGCCATGCGTGCATACAGCGACGCTGGCCCTGCGTGGTTGCTGAATTGCGAACCGACCCACGCGATACCTGTGACGCGCGCTTTCGCTGCTGCCATTTCCGCCGCGCGCTTCATCACCAAGTGGCCCATGCCGTTGTCGCCATTGAGGAGTGCCATGCCAGCGCGCTCTTGTACGACGGTGATACTCGGCTTCACGTTGACGCCGCCCGCGCGAATGCGACGCGCGTACGGCACTAGACGAATAACGCCGTGTCCATCGGAGCCTTGCAAATCCGCCTCCGCCATCAACGCTCCAATGGTGCTCGCGTCGTCTGCTGGCAGGCC
>DAINAJ010000003.1:0-26652 GCA_036733505.1 Casimicrobium sp. | reverse complement strand
AATCCGCCTCCGCCATCAACGCTCCAATGGTGCTCGCGTCGTCTGCTGGCAGGCCGAGCCGTTCAAACGCGCTTGCAATGAACTGTTGTAGGCGGTCAAAGGAAACAGCTTGCATGAGGGGCATCGAATTTCTAGCTAGGTTCGACGTATTCTCGCAGTCTGCCCGTGCGCCGAACCTGCCGCTGTTTACTTTTGCACCAGCGCTGCTGCGGCGCGTAGCTTGTCTTTCTTGCTCGGTCGAACACCTTTGATGCCACCCGTGCCAGCAGCGGCCTCCACGTTGAGCACCGGTAGTTCTGTAGGCTCAAAGCCTGCAATCTGCTCGCGCGGCAAGCGCATGTCGTGCCGCTTTTCGATGAGCCGGAAGTGTGCCTCAGTTGCGGCAGTGATGAAGCTCACGGCCTCGCCCTTCATGCCCGCTCGGCCTGTGCGGCCGATGCGATGCGTGTAGTCGACGGCCGAGCGGGGCAGGTCGAAATTCACGACGACGGGTAGTTGCGCGATGTCGATGCCGCGCGCAGCCATGTCGGTCGCTACGACGACCTGAATGGTTTTCGCTTTAAAGTCGTGCAGCACTTGCTCGCGCTTGCCTTGGCTCAGTTCGCCATGAAACGGCTCGGCTTTGATGTTGCTGCGGCGCAGTTTTTCGGCCACGATTTCAGAGGCGTGTTTGGTAGCAACGAACACCAACACGCGGCTCCACTCAGCATTTAGCAGCAAATGCTTCAACAGTTGTGTACGTGCGCTCGCATCGACCGCAATTGCGCGTTGCGAAATGTCCGGTTTCGCAACTTCGGTCGCGGCCACCTCGATACGCAGCGGATCGCGCAACAGGTTCGCCGCGAGCGCTTCAATCGCAGGCGGGAAAGTCGCTGAGAAAAAGAGCGATTGCCGCTCGGCTGGAAGCATGCGCAGAATGCGTTGCAACTCATCGCCGAAACCAAGGTCAAGCATGCGATCGGCTTCGTCGAGCACCAGCGTGGACAACGCGGAAATCTGCAATGCGTTGTGATCGATCAAATCGAGTAGTCGCCCGGGCGTAGCGACCACAATATCTGCGCCACCGCGCAAGCTCATCATTTGCGGGTTGATCGACACACCGCCAAACAACACCGACACTTTGATGCGCTTGGTTAGGTATGTGGTTAAACCTTTGAAGGTTTCACCCACTTGGACCGCCAGTTCGCGCGTAGGAACGAGCACCAACACCCGCGTCCGTGTGCGTTCGTCGCGTTTGGAGGCTGGGGCGTTGATGATTTGCTGCAGCAAGGGCAGCGCGAATGCTGCCGATTTTCCAGACCCCGTTTGCGCGGAAGCAATCACGTCGCGCCCGGTCAGTACCGCTGGGATCGCGGCACGTTGTACGGACGTTGGCTCGACGTAGCCCTTTTCGGCAATGGAGCGCAGCAGGGCTGGGGCGAGGTTGAGCGCAGCAAATGACATGCTGCGATTATCGGCGACTCGGCCCGTGCGGGGAACCTGCTCGCATCGCGCGAGCAGGAGAGGTGCGCGGACGGCCTCTACGGAGATTACGGCGTCGACGGCGGCACGTAGCCACAACGCTCGAGCATGAAGCCCGCCACCTTCTTCGTGGTGTTGCGTGGAGCTTGGAAAGCAATGTTGTTGGCAGCAGCTTGCGGCGTAAACCCCAGTTGCAGGCGAGTAATAAACAAGCCGTCGACCAATGGATTCATTACGCCGTCTCCATCGACGTCGTAGCAGTTCGGTGGCGGCAAGGCATCGCCACCCGCGCCATCGAGTTGGACGATGATTTGCGCCGGTGTCACGCCCGATGGCTGGGCGGTACAGGTCATCGTTGCGGATTTGTTGCCGTTGCTGGATGGGCGGAATTGCACGAGCAGTTGGCCGGTGGTGCCGGGGGCGACACTCAGAGCGTCGGGCACGCGCATGAAGTCCCCGGCATTGGTGCCGCTCATGGCACAGGCGTTGGCAGGAAAACCGACGTTTTGAGCATTCGTCGCTGGCGCAAAAACGACAACGGGATACGCGTAACTCGGCGTATTTGCGGGAATCGTTGGAAAGTGGATAGTCGTCGGGTCAGCGGAAAACTGTAACGGCGGCGCAGTTTGCTCCAGCGTAAGTGACGCAGCGGAGATGGCTCCCGTGTCGATCTCGCAGTTGTCAACCAATTGCAGCGTCCACGTACCGTTAAGGACAGCGGCCGTCGTCAGGCTGCTAAACGCCGCAAGAAAATTGGTGGGGGTCGGGGGATTGACCACGCCGTCGCCACCGACCGGAGTTGTCGCATAAGTGCCTTCAACAACCCCACCGGTGCCGGCGTTGGTTGCGGCTGTCCAGATGTTGTTGGTGGTGATTGCCGGATCAACGAACACATACGTCCCGGACAGGTTGGCGCTCGTACCCACGCCCGTCGCCGATACGGCACCAATCCGCCCAAAGAGTGGGAAATTGACGCCGGTGGGGGAGATTAGCGTCGCCGAGATGTCACCGCCCCACGCGTGCGCTGTTCCATAGGTCATGCTGACGCGAATGTCGGTCAACGCCGTCGAGGTGAGCCCCATCGCGCTGAACGTGATATTGAGCGGTGCGCCCGGCGCCGGGCACGTGGAGTTCGTGCCGTCGGGAATGGCACCCACGCCAGAACCCGTGAACGTGGCGGAGTGACTCGCCATGGCAAGAGTGATCGCGCCGATTGTCGCGATTAGGCGAGTCGCGAACGTGTAGGTTGTGAGTCTCATCATTTTTTTCTTCGCTCATAGTGTGAATTCAGTTAACAATGCTGCCAGCCGGGATCCATTTTTCCAGCTTCTTCTTGCCATCAAAGCGTATGAACAGCCAGCCGTATTCGGTTTTGTCACCGTCACGCGACGGCCGATAGTCGAGCAACGTGACAGTGTCACCTTTGATCAGGTACATACCAGTTCGTGCGGCCGGGTTGGGTTGCTCATGCACCCAAACTTTTGCTTCCCCAATCTTCGCGGTGGCACTCGGCCAAGTCTCTGGTGCGACGTTGATCGGGGCCTCGGAAGAGATGATGCGGCTCTCGGTCACCTTGCCGCTTTCAGCTGGATAAATCGTCAGCTGATCGAAGGGCTCGTTGAGCCAACGCAGCGCGTTTTGTTCGCGAACCACCGCGGTGGAAAGCACGCCATTACGCACGCGATACTCGGTACTGGTCCACTGCGGCCCGTCCCGTTCCCAAGAAATGACTGCTTTTCGGGACAGCTCAAGCGTGGGGTTGCCGAGGATGCTTGAGAACTTCTTGAACTTGCGCTCAGTCGGCTCCCACAGATGCAGCCAGTATGCGGTCATCGCGCCGCTATAGCCAACGCCCGCTAGCACGGCAACGTCGTCATTGCCATCGTAGTTGAAGTCCGCAATCAGAAGCTGCGCTGCGGCTCCGCGTTCGCCGTCTTCGAGCGCCTCGCCGAGAGATTGTGTCCCGCCGCCGGGAAGCTTCACTTGCCACATGTCCTTCAAGACATCAACGACGACGACGTGGCCTCGTTGCGGCGAATAGGTATGTGGGAGGCGGGTCACGTGCTTCGCGTCCGCAGCAATCGATGCCGTGTTCAGCGCAAGGCACACCCCGAGCAACGCAAACACGCGGCATGGGATCGACGCAAGGGCAGTAAAGCGATAGATCATGGGTTCGGCGCGTTGTCTTTCAGAAACTTGGCCTCGGCCGGTCGTTTCGCGTAGACCGCATTGAGCGCAGCGAATCGCTGTTTGGCGTCGCCGCATTCACGCTTAATCGCGGCAGCGAGAAATTTTTGCCGCGCCGCGTCGGTAACTTCTTCGCCCTCGAAGTGTTCGCAGCGTTCGCGTGCATTCAGAAACGCACGGACCTCCATCGGGAGCGCGCCTTGTGGCCACTTTCCCTGCATCGGCGGAAGTTGCGTACGAACATAGGCAAGTTCTGGTGTGAAGTCCGGCGGAGCAACGTCCTCCTGCCGCAACCAGCCCGTCGTGGCGACTTTGTCGTCGAGGTATTGCACTCGCGCGAACGCGGGAGTCTCCCGAAGTACCGCAACGGCATCCCACTTGACGACGTACGCACGCTGCTTGGTGCTGTCGTGTGCGTCGCCGTGGAAGTACGCGCGCTTAGCGCTGATCAGACGAATGCTTTGCCAGTCGGCTTGGTACTGCAAGCGGTATTTGAGTTTGGCAAGATCGGGGGCCGCATTCTTGCAGCCCGGCGGCGTGGCGACATTCAGTTGAACGATTGGGGTGTCGCCGTCGTAGGTCAGCAGGAGTTCGCCGTAACTCGCGAAATTGGCGTCTGCGGCGTTCGCCACGGCGATCTGATAAATCTCGCCCTTCGGGAGACCGTGGAAATACAAGCGACAGGTCTTATCGAGGGTCACAAAGTAGCCGGTAACTCGACCCTGATCAAGCGGTGCAACGGCCAACTTGAGTTCGGCGCCATAGGCACCGGATTTGAGGTTGGACGCCCCCGCCCAAGCGGGCGAAGGAAACTCGGCGAGGGCAAGCGCGCTCAGGCTAAGCGTGGCGCAAATCGTGCGTAGAAGCGTCGGCATACAAACAATGGCAGTGGAAGGCACAGTAACGGGTGTCAACCCCAAAAGTGAGTGCGTCACCGTTCGTGAGGATCTCTGAGCAAAAGCGAGACGAACGATGACGCCGTGACGTCTGGAGTGCGCGCCGTGAGAACGCGCAGCGTTCTCACAGGCATATCAAGCAAAGCGACTACTTACGATTGCCGTCGTGCTTTTGGCGGGCGATGCGGCGGCTTTGTTGATTTTGCTCGCGTTTAATTGCCGTGCGCTCTGCGCGTGTCACTTTGCCGTCGGCTTTCGCAGCAGCTTTCATTCCAGCTACTTTGGCTTGGCCCGCCTTCAGGCGTGCGGCCTCGCGCTTGGAAAGCTGGCCCGTCGCTTCGCCCTTGGCGATACGCGCGGACTGGTTGGCCTGCGTTTGGTTGATATTCGGTGTTGCCTGTGCCGACGCAACCGTTGACGCGGTCATCGCGGTAACGCCGAGGACAAGTGCTGCTAGCGCAGTGGTAATTTTCATGTGATGCTCCTTGTGTTGTGTTGAGAATAAACGGTGGTTTAAATGTCCGTGTTCTAGCAAAGACGAGGTATCTGTGAACTTCACGCCATCCAATGGCTTTGCAATATGTAATGAGTTGTAACTTTCTTTGGCGTCATCGTGACGATCGTAGCGAAAAAGCAAGTACCGCAAAGCTGAACCTAGTGCAAGCGTAGCCCCGATCGATTCCAGTCGACATCGCATAACCATGCGACCCCCCGACCCGAGTGAACGCGCTTAAACTGACGAGCACGATGGATCAAGTCTTACTCGTTGAAGACGACGTGCCGACCAGAGAGTGGCTCGTCTCGCTGCTCACCGCCACAGGCGAGCCGCAGCTCGCGCACGCCTGCGGCACTGTCAGCGAAGCGCTGGAGTGGTTACGCAGCGGAAGGCCAGCCGACGTAGTGCTTACAGACCTAGGCCTGCCCGACGGTAGCGGGCTTGACGTGATCCGAGAAGCTTGCCGCACGCCAGGCCGCGAGGTGCTGGTTCTCTCCATTTTCGGCGACGAAAACAACGTACTCTCTGCCATTGATGCCGGAGCGGGCGGGTATTTGCTCAAGGACGGCAGCATCGAATCGATTCGCGAACATCTGCGTTGTCTACGCAGCGGCGGCTCTCCGCTGTCACCGCGCATTGCGCGAACGCTCATACGACGCACACGCGACGCACAGACGCCGAACGCGTCAGTGGCACACGAAGGCGTACCGTTGGGCACCAGCACCGCACCGTTATCCGGCGAACGCTTTTTGTCAGACCGCGAGCGGGATGTGCTCACCGGTATCGGCAAAGGATTTAGCTATGTCGAAGTGGCGGATGCATTGAAAATTACCACCAACACGGTGCGCACTCACGTCCGTCACATCTATGAGAAGTTGTCGGTCAACTCGCGCGCAGAAGCGCTTTACGAATACAACCGACGCATGGCCGAACAGGGTCGCCCGCCAATCCGTTGATGGATGCGCCGCGAACTGAGATGGTAAGGGTCAAATGGGCGCTCGCGGCGTCCGTGGCGTTTGTCTGTGGCGTCATTGCAGTGACACGCCTCCACCTTAGATCTGAAGTCGTCGCGCCAACGGCATCGGTCGTTACGAGTGCGTTTGCCACCGAGGCTGGTCCGTCGTACCCCACCACTTTACCCATCGAGAGTGCCTGGAAGCCCACTGCGTTACCCGACAATTGGGATGGTCGGCGCCCCGATTACGTGGGCTACGTTTGGTACCGTTTACCCGCCCCCGATGCGCTCACCCGTTGGGCACGGCCCGCTGTGTACTTGCCAGCGGCGGGAATGAACGCAGAAGTCTGGCTTAACGGACAGCGGGTGGGCGGCGCGGGTCGAATGCAATGGCCGGTATCGCGGCACTTCTATACGCCACAACTCATTGAGATCGCGCCGAGCACGGTGCGACGCGATGCAACGAACAACGAATTCTGGGTGCTGGTCGCCGGGCACCCCGGATACCGAAGCGGACTTGCGCCCGTTTGGATCGGGGAACATGATGACCTGTTCGGAGCTTGGCGAGCGCGCCGCTTTTGGCAGATTGAAGGCAACGCCGCGACCATCGTCATCAATCTAACGATTGCGATTTTTGTGCTCTTCATTGGTTGGCGGGATCGCGCCCACTCGGCGTATTTGTGGTTCGGCGCAGCAACTGTAGTGTGGGCGTTGCGCAATTTGAATTATTGGGTAACCAATCCGGCAATACCCGACCTACTGTTTGCAGAATTGTGCGTGAGCGGTTCGGCGTGGTTTGTGGCGCTGTTCTCGATTTTCTCCATGCGATTTGCCGAAGACAATCAGCCGGGATACGTTGGCCCGCGATGGTTAGAGGGTGCCGCGCTGGCCTATGCATCGCTCGCGACACTGTACTTCCTTTCTGCTACTGATTACGCGCGCGCAAACGCGGGCTTTGCTCTGTTTGCCGCAATCGGAGTCGGCTTTAGCATCTGGAGCATGCTTCGGTTGGTGCGGCTGGCGTTCGCCCGACCAACGGGTGACATGATCGCTGTGGCCTGCGGCGCAGTCGTTTACTTGGCGCTACTACTCAACGATTACGCCATTGGCGTAGAGACCACAACGCTAGGTGAGATTTTTATGCGGCAATACGCGTCTTTGCCGCTCTTTGTCGCAGTAACAGCGACGCTAGCACGGCGCTATATGGAAGCACAAGAGCGCACTCGGCAGCTGGCGTCTTCTTTGCAACGCGAGGTAGCTGCGCAACGCGCGCAGCTCGAGCAAAGTTTTGCGCAACTACGCGAAGCCGAACGCGAACAGGCGCGCATGCAAGAGCGCACACGCGTGATGGGCGACCTGCACGATGGTCTTGGCATGCATCTGGCTACGGCGCTGCGACAGTCGCGCAACGCTGCGCAGAACGATCCGTTGCTGACCCAAACGCTGCTTGACTGTATGGACGAACTGCGCATCGCCGTTGACTCGCTTGATGAACATGAGCGCGATCCGCTGTCGTTACTCGGGACGCTCCGTTTTCGCATGGCTCCGCGCTTTGAGTCACTTGGCGTGCGACTCGACTGGCATGTCGCGGACGAGCTTGGCGAGTTACCCACACTCGACCCCTCGGCAGCCCTAAATTTGCTGCGCATCGTGCAAGAAGCCCTAGGCAATGCCCTCAAACACAGCGGGGCTAGCGTCGTCACGCTTGCGCTAAAGCGCGCCGAGCACGGCGTGTGCATCCAAGTAGCCGACAACGGTTGTGGTTTTGATCCCGCCACGGTGGCGCGGGGTCACGGCATTGGGCAGCTGCAAAGCCGCGCCTCCCGCATCGGTGCCTCCATTGCGTGGCGTCGCGAAACCAACGGCATGACGCTCGAAGTCACGCTACCGCAGGTCCCCAGTCCATCTTCGAGGACAACGCCATGAACTTTCCGTGTCTCGATTCATGGCGATTCGCGGTGATTGCTATTGGCGTGTCGCTTAGTGCCCCAACGCCAGCAGCCACGATTGACGACGTGTTTCCACGGACGACTGGTGCATGCTGGGGGCGCGTATACGATGAGGCGCATCTTGCAAAAAATCCAGCGCAGTCGGTGCGTGCGATCTATGTCAGCACCATTGATCGAGGCAAGAACCTCGAACGGTCGGCGGAAGACGCGGCAGCGGTGGAGGATAACGCGATGCCCCGAACAGTCGTTCCGCAGATTTATGTCGAGTCTCGCTCGGGTGTGCTTATCGCTGGCGACACAGACTGCCGCAACGCGGCGCAGGGCATTGGATGTCTTAGCTCGCACAGCGCAACCCAAGGGGACGAGCGCACAGCCTTTCGCCTTGAGCGCGTTGGCGAGCGTTTGCAGTTAACAGCACAAGCAGCGGCGTGGCCGTTACGTTCATTCTCCGAACTCATTTCACGCGCAGATGAGCGCAGCACGAGACCAATGCCGATTGGCGTGGAGGATCGCGACTTTAGGCTCGACCGACTGCCCACCGCGCGCTGCGCTGAGGCGGAGCGCCGCTATGTCGGCGCATTTACCGACGTAAAACAGCCATCAATCCTCTCGCGAGTGAAGCGAGCCGCTTCTAGTCGTGAAGCTGACGGACGAAAGCTGTGTTTACAAAGCGTTGACGAGTCTGGCGCTGGAGCCGTAGCAACACCCTCGTTGCGGCTGTTTCTTGACACAGGGAAATACGACTGGCCCGTGGAAGTCGACGAGTTCACGTTTCGCGTGACACAAACATTGGGCGAGTCACGCGCCGTCAGTAGCCTGAGTTGCACCGCACGCGCTTACGCTTGGCGGTGCGAGTGGAGAACAACTGACGATGACCGCGAGCAAAAGGCAAATCGGCTCGCCAACCGAATACCCCAACGAGAAGAAACGGGGCTCCTGTTGCGCGCCGCGAATGGCGCGGTACTGCGTGGATTTTCTTGTCTTGCTGGACGTTGCGACCGTAATGATGCGAACGACATTCCGCTCGTTTGGAGTCTACCCAAAGCGTGCGAAGTAGCGCCCTAAGCGCCAGCCACTCGTGGCTTACTCGCTAGGATTTGAATCGGCGCACCACATTCCCGCACGCAGCGCTGGATAATCCGTATCAATCTCATTTCTTAGGGTGAGTCCCACGCCAGCGCGGCGGGACCCTCAATTCCGCTCATGACGTTTAACTACACCCGTCCCTACCAAGGTGGCCGCTCGCCACTGATGACTCGCAATGTGGTGTCGACCACGCACCCGTTGGCCTCACAAGCTGGGCTTTCGATGATTCGTGCGGGTGGCAATGCCGTCGACGCCATCATCGCGACAGCGGCGGTGTTGACCGTGGTCGAGCCTTGCAGCAACGGTCTCGGCAGCGATTTGTTTGCACTGATATGGAGTCCTGAAGACAAAGCTTTGCACGGCTTGAACTCCTCCGGCCGTTCGCCGCAAGCATGGACGCCCGAGACGTTCAAAGGCATGCAAACCGTGCCGATGCGGGGCTGGATGAGCGTGTCGGTGCCTGGCGCAATCGCTGGCTGGGTGGCGCTATCGAAACGCTATGGCAAATTGCCGTTTGCTGATTTGCTCGCGCCCGCCATTGACATCGCCGAGCGCGGGTTCATGGTGACGCCGATCATCGCGGGCCAGTGGGCGCGCGCCGTCCCGGAACTACACACGCAGCCGGGCTACGCCGAGCATTTCATGCCGCGCGGCCGCGCGCCGTTGGCCGGTGAACTCTTCCGCAATCCGGCGCAAGCCGAAGCGCTGCGCTTGATCGCCGAAAGCGAAGGCGAATCCTTTTATCGCGGTCAGCTTGCGTCGCGCATCGTGGCGCACGCGAAAGCCAACGGCGGCTTAATGACGGGCATTGATTTGGCAGCGCATGTGGCCGATTGGGTTGAGCCGATTCGCGTGGGTTATCGCGGTTATGAAGTCTGCGAAATTCCGCCGAACGGCCAAGGCATTGCGGCGCTCATGGCGCTCGGAATGCTGGAAGACTTTGATCTGAAATCGCTCGGACCGAATCATCCTGACTACTGGCACTTATCGATCGAGGCGATGAAACTCGCGTTCCGCGATGTGCATGCGCAAGTGGCTGACCCTGCGCACATGCGTGTGACCGCCGAACAGATGTTGGATCGTGCATTCCTGAAAGATCGCGCTAAGCTCATCGACATGAGTCGCGCGCAAGATTTTTCGCCGAGCGCGAAGCTCAACGGCGGCACGGTGTATCTCAACGCCGCTGATGAAAGCGGCATGATGGTGTCGCTCATTCAATCGAACTATCACGGCTTTGGTTCGGGCGTGGTGGTTGACGGCATTTCGCTACAAAACCGCGCATACGGTTTCTCGCTCAACCCCGATCATCCGAACTGTGTGGAAGGCGGTAAGCGTCCGTTCCACACCATCATTCCGGGCTTCATCATGAAAGACGGACAGCCACAGAGCGCGTTCGGTGTGATGGGTGGCCACATGCAGCCACAGGGCCACATGCAAACGGCGATTCGTCTCATCGACTTTGACGAGAACCCACAAGCCGCGCTCGACGGTCCACGTTTTCGTGCAGAGCAAGGCTTGGAAGTGGATCTGGAGCCGTGGACGCCCGCAGCCGTGCGCGAATCACTCGCGGCACGCGGACACAAGCTCAAGCAAAACGCCGACAGTTATATGGATTTCGGCTCCGGCCAAATCATCTGGAAAACGCCAGACGGCTATATCACCGGCAGCGACTGCCGACGCGACGGTGCCGCGGTGGGCTTCTAGACGCCGCCGAAGACCATGGACTCGCTCAAGGGATTTGCGTGGCTCCTCGCCGCGCAGTCGCTTGGCGAAGGCATCGCGCGGCTTACGCATGCGCCACTGCCCGGCCCAGTCATCGGGCTGGTCATCCTGTTGCTAGCGCTCAATTTTTCGTTCGTACAAGCGCCGGTTCAAGCGGCGGCCGAAGCGCTGCTGACACACCTGTCGCTGCTCTTTGTGCCTGTCGGCGTTGGCGTAATGGTGCACACGGGACTCATCGCCGAGTACGGCGTGCGCATGCTGGTGGTCATCGTGCTTGCAACGTGGATTGGGCTTGCCGTCACGGCGCTCGCGCTGCGTGCGTTCACGCCTACTGACAAAGACTGAACGCGAACGATGCAGAACTTTGTTGAACTCTGGGTTTATCTCTCCGCGACACCGCTTTTCGGACTGACCGCGACGATCGTGACCTACGTGCTTGCACAGACCGTCTATCTGCGGCTCAATCAAGCGCCGTGGGCGAATCCGGTGTTGTGGACGGTGTTGGTGTTGGCGGCGCTCCTAACCGTAAGTGACACGCCGTACCCGACGTACTTTGCTGGTGCGCAGTTCATCCATTTCTTGCTGGGGCCAGCGGTGGTCGCGTTGGCATGGCCGCTGTGGCAGCGACGATTTGAGGTTCGTCGACGCGCGGGCGCTATCCTGCTCGCCGCCCTGCTCGGCGGAACGGTCGCAGCGTTGAGCGCCGTCGGCATCGGCTACGCGCTTGGACTGCCGACGGAAGTCATCATGTCGCTCGCGCCGAAGTCGGTGACAGCTCCGGTTGCGATGGGTGTCGCCGAAAAGATCGGCGGAATTCCCGCGTTGGCTGCGGTGTTTGCCGTGCTAACCGGACTCGTTGGCGCGGTGAGTGGCAAGTATCTGTTTGACGCGCTCGGCATCCATTCCCTCGCGACACGCGGCTTTGCACTCGGAACGGCGGCGCACGGAATCGGCGCCGCTCGTGCACTTCAAGTCAATGCAGACGCGGGCGCATACGCCGGATTAGCGCTGGGCTTACAAGTGCTTTTGGCCTCGTTTCTCATGCCATTGGCGTATCGATTGTTTTAGCGGATGCGCAGCGGGGGGTTTGCCCGCAATTACAGACGAATCTTAGGAATATTCACGAGGGGTTACAGCAACAATATGCTTTTGCCTTCCGCTGTAAGTAAGCCCGACGAAATCGGGCTCGTAGCGACGAGTCCCCGTGCATATGAATCGTCCGCTCTCCCCCTCCCTCCTACCCGGCTCGCAGCTCCGACGCGCCAGCGACAGGCCGTCGGCGAGACACTGGCGCGTAGACGTGTTTCGTTTGCTGGTGCCCATCGGCATCATCGCCTGCGTCGACGACGCCATCATCGCTCCGACCAGCGCCATGCGTATCGCGCCGCTGGTGTCTGCGGCTTTTTTGCTGGTGCTTTGGGTTGCCGCCTTGCTGCCGGGCGTGTCGGCGAATCGACGAATGGCGCGCTTCGGTGACACCATGGTCTTGTGTGCCTTACTTGCTGCGGTTGCGGTGTACGCTTGGATGCTCGTGGTCGAACGAGACACCGCCGCACTGAAAGGCATGCAGCGCATGGCGCTATGGACGCCGTTGCTTGCGCTCTACTCCAGCTTGATGCTTGGCCGCCGACCGCGGCTCGGCATTCTCGCTGTCGTCGGTTTGATCACGTTGATATTGGTGTTTCACTCATACGCCATGCGATCGTTTGGTCTACCCATACTGCCCGATACCGTCATCAATTTCGTGGCGATGACCATCACCACGGCCGGCACGGCAATGATCTTCGAACGCTACCGCAGAGGCGTGTCGGACACGTTCGCGCGGCTGCAAGTTGCGGAAGCGCAATCCATGACCGACGCGCTCACCGCGTTGCCTAACCGCCGGAAGTTTCGGCTCGACAGCGCGAGTCGAGTCATCGGTTCACGCCCACATTGTTTGATCGTGCTCGACCTTGATGAATTCAAGCGCGTCAACGACTCGCTCGGGCATCAGGCGGGCGACCACATTCTGAAAGCATTCGGTGACGCCGTCGCCGATCAGCTACCGGACGCGGCGACGCTGTACCGCTGGGGCGGCGAAGAGTTTGCGATTCTGGCCTTCATGCAGCGCACCGACGCGAAGGTCCTCGCCGAGTCGCTGCGGCGACATATCGAAAAGATGGTGCTGCCGCTGGATGTGCACATCACCGCGAGCTTCGGCGTAACCGAAATCCTGCCAGAGGAATCGGTGGACGCGGCATTTCAACGCGCCGATGCGGCGCTCTACGAAGCCAAGCACGCGGGCCGCAATCGTTCGGTGTTTCGCGCGCCGTAGTTAAACGACGGGCGTTGTAGGCGACGACTTGGCGTCGCTTGGTGGCTTACATGAGTTGTAGGCGTGGACTTGGCCGCGCTAATTCGTTGCGCTGAGCGACGCCAAGTCGTCGCCTACAACCGTTACATCGTGCCGTTTCTGAACGCAAAAGTAATGACGCCCCGCGCGAGGCATGATGGAATGCATGCCACTTGTCTCATTCTTCCCAGGATTCCCGCGTGACCGCTCATCAAGTTAACACCGTCATTCAAGACCCCGCCAGCGTCGACGCGGCCATCGAGAGTCGTTTCTCGGCGCGCGCGTTCCTGCCGACGCCGGTGCAACGCGAAACGATCGCGCACATTCTCAAGGTCGCCGCGCGCGCGCCGAGCGGAACCAACACACAGCCGTGGCGCGTGTATGTCGTGCAAGGCGCGGCACGCGATCAAATCGTCACCGAAGTCTGCGCCGCGCACGACGCGATTCGCGCGAACCCCGCGCTCGCGACTGAGTACAGCGAAGGCTACGACTACTACCCCGAAAAATGGGTGAGCCCGTTCATTGATCGCCGCCGCGAGAACGGCTGGAGTTTGTACGGCCTGCTCGGCATCACCAAGGGCGACAAAGACGCGATGCACGCGCAGCATCAGCGCAACTTCAAATTCTTCGACGCGCCGGTCGGCCTCTTCTTCACCATCGACCGCGTGATGGGCCGCGGCAGCCTCGTCGACTGCGGCATGCTCATCGAAAACGTCATGGTCGCCGCCCGCGCGCAAGGCCTACACACCTGCCCGCAAGCCGCGTGGAACGGCTTCTCGAAAATCATCGCCCCCATCATCGGTGCAGGCGACAACGAACTCATGGTCTGCGGCATGTCGCTGGGTTATGCCGACACTGGCGCTGTCGTGAACACATTCCATACGCCGCGTGTGGCGGTGGAAGATTTCACGCGCTGGGTGGAGTAACTGACCGGAGGCTGGTTAGTGGCTTTTAAGCGCTAACGACCGTCGGGTGGCGCTTTCACCCGTTTTTACCGCTTAGTCAATAAACCAAACAATCTCGCTCAAACGACCGCCCGCTGGTCGTTGCATGGAAAAAGCTGTAACCACAAATATTTTGCGCTAATCCCGAAATGCGCAACGCCACCATCGCCGCCATCCGCGCAAGCAGCGCTCATCCGGTGCCGTAGAGCAGTTTGGCCAACGTCGCGTGCATCAACGAGAGCGTGCACAACACCTCGCTGACCGCGAGCACCTCCGGCAAGCGCTGCGGCGTTTTCGGACGACCGATCTCCATCATCCACGGCAGCCCAATGCCAGCACTTCGCGATACAAAAACATGAGCGCCAATAGCGCCTGTCGGTGCGTCGAGGCCGCGACATTGCGCTCGCTCGCCAAATGCGTCAGAACGCCTCAACCGCCACCCGCCCCATCGTCTCAGGATGCCGCAACCCATGAAATCGGATGAAAAATCGAATCCAGTGAACGTAGACTTTCTCAGTCGAAAGCGCAAAATGGTGAAACCGAATCCGCTCGCACACTTGCGTGAGCAAGCGAGGCTTGGCCAGCGTTTCACGCTCGTCGATTGAACTGTTCATAAAAGCAATACATCAAGTTAGTATCACGCAACTTAATGGACGTGTCAGGTTGTCAGTACATCGCAAAATGCACTATTAAAAAGTTAGACTCGTCCTTGATGTAAATAAGCACGTTAGAGCGCATTGAATGCTTGCCGACCTATCTCAATCGGAGCGGGAACTTGCGGAGTACATGTCTTCAATCTCAGAAGACGCATACGCAGCAGCCTGGATCGAAGGGCTTGAGTTTGAGCTTTGGCGTGCCGTTCAAGAAATCCCATTCCGATATGGGCGCCTGCAGTTGACGAGCGTTCACGCGAAACGCCTCAAGGAAATGAGCCAAAACGGTGGCGGCTGGATCCGCTTCGATGAGAAGACTGAAGAGCAATTCGTCCCTCTCAGCGCCTGGCTCGCTCAGGCAGGAAAGACATGAAGAAAAAGGGTCCACTCAGAGAGCGGGCCGTTCAAATCTATAGCTGTGGCAAGTCGGCCGGCGGTCTCGCTAGTTTTGGCTGAGCAATGGGCAGAATGCGCTCTAACCCTTCAATCGCGAGGACTTTTCCCGGCAAGCAGGGTCAAACCTCGCATATCAAACGTTAGGCCTCAGCCCCCCATGTCGCAAGTTCAGCGTGCTTCGTTTGAAGTCTTCGCCGACTACCACCAGTTCTACGTGCAAGACGGCGACTTGAATCCTCCTGCTCCAGAAGACTGGACAGATGACGACGTGGCCAACAGAGTGAAGGTGGCGCAGAACGTAGTTGTCGTCTGTCCTATTCGGGACATGAACGTGCCGGTGGAGATTGGACTCCACGAGTTCAAACCGGACGAGGCAGCTGAAGCGTGGGATCACATCGTCCACTGTTCGGTATCAATACCAACGGGTCATCTGCAGGTGCACGAGTGCACCGGAGGTCCAGTGCTGGACTGGCATATCAAGCCCGGCGACTACGAGATTCTTATCCTGTTCGGGGGCCTGGCAACAACCTCAGACGATGAATTATGCGGGCAAGATCACTACAAGGTCTTGGTTTGGCCGGGCACGTTGGTGCCACTGACAGTCGCTCGCTCTTGGCCCACCGAAGCTGAGGCCTAGCCCTTCGCTCACGCGTACCTTCACCGGGTTGGCACTTGGGCCGCGAGGCGACGTGGCTTATCCTACACCTCGCGACCCAAGCGCCATGGCGGTTAGGTCCGCTCCGCTCAAACGTTAGGCTTCACATGACATCCTCAGACACCTTCCAACGTGTGCAGCAACACGGCACCGATCTTGGCGTTTTCTGGAACAACTTCAACAATTTGGAGATGTTCCTTCGTTTGTTCCTAGCTCGTAAGAGTGGTCTGGGCACGGAAGCCATTCTCAGATGCATGAGCGCTAGTCAAGGTGAGTGTCTTGACGAGAACCCGATTACTGACTGGAGGACTTTTGGAGCCCTCTGCAATGCCTACAATGCAGCAGTAGGGAGCACCAATGAAATGGATTTCAGCGAACTGGTGCGCCTACGAGACGCCCTTGCGCATGGGAGAGTTTCGGGTGACAGTCAGGGTCGTTTGATCGTCACCAAGTATTCCAAGCCCATAGACAGCAAAGTTCGAGTCGAAGTACATCAGATGCTTGACTCTGCGTTCCTGCAGAGGTTGTCTGAGATGTCTCACCAGATGTGCGTCGAAATCTCAAACTCAATGCAGCCATACATGCGCCCTTGAAGTGAAGCCTAACTCCTGAGTCGAGCTGACAAACAGCGGTTCGCTTCAATCGTTAGCCGTCAGAACTCAGGCCATCATCCACACACACGCCACGCCCCCACCCAGCGACTACATTTGCGACAAGCCTCATGTCGTGGCGCGGGAAGTAAGATGATCATCAAGAAGAATCAGGTGCAGGCCGAACGGGCCGAGCGCGAGGCCTTTGGCGTTTCGGACACCGTGCGGTTGTCGGAGGTAGGCGGGCTTTCGCAGTTCGGCGCCTACGTGCAGACGCTGCATCCCGGCGCGCGATCGTCGAACAATCACTGGCATGAGAATGAAGACGAGTTTCTGTACGTGCTGTCCGGTGAGGTGACCGTTACCGAGGGGGCCGAAGTTCAGGTCTTGCATGCGGGTGATTCGGCTTGCTGGCCTGCGGGTGTGCCAAACTCGCACCACGTGTCCAATCGGTCGAGCGAGCCGTGCTCGTACGTGATCGTCGGTACACGCGTGAACCAAGACGTTTGCCACTATCCCGATACCGGGCGAACGCTACACACGGACGGCACGGCTTGGCGTCTGCTGGAGGCGGACGGACAATTGTTCAAGTCCGGCGTATTTTGAATTCGGCACGGCCGACGCCAAAGCACGCATTCAACCGGCCGCGCTGCTGCGGCGGTGCGGTTCGCCTCTTCGACCGCTCCGTGTGTGCGTTAATGGCTTTTAAGCGCTAACGACAGCTGGGCGGCGGTTGCAGCCACTTTTTCTGGTTAGTCAATAATCCATAATATCTCGCCGTAACGACCGCCCGACGGTCGGTTTGGCGGAAAAGCTGTATCGGACTGTGCTGGCAAATATTCGCACGCGCGACGTGGCGCCACTCCGTTCGACAACGCGATTGCCACCTCTTAACATGTCGGCATGGAATAGCGGACTCATCGGAGGAACCATGCACCCAGCGACACCCAACATCGCCACGGAACTCACTCGACGAGACCATGCTGCCTCGGGCGCCACGGGCACGCAGCGCCGACTGCGGCGATACGTCGCAGCGGTCGTGTGCTGCGCCGCGGCCTCGCTGGCGCATGCACAAGACCCAATTCCAGGCAGCCTAGACACCACGCCGTCGCCGGGTTTCGCTGCGGGAACTGGCAAAGTCCTGAACCTCGCCATCGGCTCGGGCAATGACCAAGCGAACGCCGTCGCCGTCCAACCTGACGGCAAGATCGTGCTGGCGGGGCACTGCTTCAGCGGCAGCAACTTCGACTTCTGCGCCGCCCGCCTCAACGTCGATGGCACGCTCGACACCAGTTTCAATGGTCCCAGCGGAACGGGCAATGGCAAGTTTCTACTTCCCATCGGCCCGGCTACCGACCAAGCGAACGCCGTCGCGCTCCAAGCCGACGGCAAGATCGTGTTGGCGGGGCACTGCTCCGACGGCAACAACTTCGACTTCTGCGTCGCCCGCCTCAATACTGATGGCACGCTCGACACGAGTTTTAACGGCCCCAGCGGCACGGGCGCTGGCCAGTTTCTATTGCCTATCGGTTCGGCCACCGACCAAGCCACCGCCGTCGCGCTCCAACCCGACGGCAAGATCGTGTTGGCGGGATATTGCGTCGACAGCGGCAACTTCGACTTCTGCGTCGCGCGCCTCAACACCGACGGCACGCTCGACACGAGTTTTAACGGCCCCAGCGGCACGGGCGCTGGCAAATTTGTGTTGCCCGTCGGCACGAGCAGCGACCAGGCCGCCGCCGTCGCGCTCCAACTCGACGGCAAGATCGTGTTGGCGGGGGCCTGCATCAACGGCGCCACCCCTGACCTCTGCGTCGCTCGCCTGAACCCCGACGGCTCACTCGACACTAGCTTTAATGGACCCAGTGGCACGGGCGCTGGCAAGTTTCTGTTGCCTGTCGGTCCAACCAGCGACCAAGCCAACGCCATCGCACTCCAGCCCGACGGCAAGATCGTGTTGGCAGGAACCTGCTACAGCGGCAGCAACTTCGACTTCTGCGCCGCGCGCCTCAACACCGACGGCACGCTCGACACAAGTTTCAATGGCCCCAGCGGAAGCGGCAACGGCAAATTTCTGTTGCCCATCGGTACAGCCAGCGACCAAGCCACCGCCGTCGCCGTCCAACCCGATGGCAGGATCGTGTTGGCGGGATACTGCTACAACGGCAGCAACAACGATTTCTGCGTCGCTCGGCTCCGTTCTGATGGCGCGCTGGACAGGAGATTTGATGGCCCCAGCGGCACTGGCAATGGACAGTTTCTGTTACCGATGGGCGCGAATACGGACCAAGCCACGGCCATGGCGCTCCAACCCGATGGCAAGATCGTACTGGCAGGGCACTGCTTCAGCGGTGCCGACTTCGACTTCTGCGCCGCTCGTCTCAACGGCGGATCGTTTGGCGCGCATGAGTGTTCGCCGGACTACGACGGCGATGGCAGCGTGCTGGCGACAACCGACGCCTTGATGCTCACGCGCATCGCGCTCGGCATCACCGGCGAGGCGGTGATCGGCGGCATCACCTTCGCCGCGAACGCGGCACGCAAAACGTGGCCGGATATTCGCTCGTTTCTCGTGAATCAATGCGGGATGACTATCGCGCCGTAACGGGGGCCTGCGTTGCTGCGATGCTGGGTTTCCAACCCAGCCTAATTTACTGCGTTGGTGTGCAGCCGCTGCGTTCGCGGGTCACTTGCCCGTCGCCTGTCCCGACGAGATGTCGCGTGGCGACTCGATCTTGCGTTTGCCGGCACCGGGTTTGGCGGGAGCGTTCGCCGCGCCAGGCTTCTTGCGAATGTTGGTGCCTTCGAGCATGTCACCGACGATGGGTTTCGCGGTGTCGGGCTTTTTGCGAATGTCTGTGCCTTGCAAAATATCGCCGATGACGGGTTTTGCCGTGCCGGGCTTTTTGGCGGCGGGATTGGCGCCGTTTGGCCGCGCGGGCGCGTCAGCGGCGAAGCTGCTCGACGTTGTGATCGCGGCGAGGGAGAGCGCTGCTGCGACGAACGCGGTGCGGACGGTGACGAGACGATGGGTTTGCATGTGGGCTCCTTACGAGTGTTGCGTGAGTTTGATGGTGAGACGTTTGAGGCGTGCTTCAGGATCGATGTAGACGCGGACTGGGCCGCGCTCTGGTGGCAACCGAGCGACGCCAAGTCGTCGCCTACCACTGCGGATGTGAGCGACGCTAAGTCGTCGCCCACCTGTGCCGTTAGGTCTCACGACGAGCCGCTCCGTTCGGATTCGTGTCGGGCTAACGCTGACTGATCGTGGCGACGCCGCTGCTGTGCGCTTCGGTGCGCCCCGACGAGAGATACGCTTTGCCGATCAACGAGTTGCGAAGGTGCGCGTCGAAGAACGCGCGGCCGCCCGCAATCAAGATCGGGTCGAACGCGGGGGAGTTCTCTTTGAGATTGAACGTGTTGTGGATCGCGCCGGGGTGATCGATATACAAGAGGTATTTGTTGCCCGGCGGCATGAGTTGATAGCCCTGCACGCGATTGGCGGGTACGGTCGTCTCTGAGAAGTCGTTCACGCCGGTTAGCGTCATGTCCGGCGTCGTGCATTCGCGCCAGGTGTCGAGCTTGAACCACGGCCGATCCGTGCCCTGCGGCGATGCGGCCATCAACGCTTTGGGCACGATGGCCAGCGGCGTGTTGAACCTGTTCACAGCGCGGAAGCTGTAGTCGGGATCGATGCCAAGGTCGACGCGGGCGCAGAGCGCCGCACGGACGCTGTAGGTGCCGCGCGAGTGGGCGGCGAGACCCACGCGGTCGTAGTCAAAGAGCCCCTGCGCCTGTGGGTACGCCGCCTCGATGGTCGGCAGCGCGTTGAGCACCGCGATGGTGTCGCGCGGACGGTCGAGATTGGCTTCGGTCATTTTCGCCTGATCCTCGGTCAGCGGCGGGTAGCCAAATTCCGCCAGCAACGCCGATTGTTCAGCAGGGGTGCGCGGCGGGTGGCTCATCTGTACGACGATATAGCCGACCTCAGCGAGCGCCGCGCCCCAGTCGTTGCCGATGTATTTTCCGTCGGCGTTTTTATCGCCGCCGTGCGAATAGACGATGACCGGACGCTTGCTCCGGCCAGCGTTGAGCGGATATTGAATCAGCACCGGAATATCACGCGAATGCGGCACGTCGCGCACCGTGTAGCCGTCGAGCATGCCTACGGCGTATTTCGTGGTGCCGGAGTACAGCCCCGTTGTTGCCGGCGGCCACACGGCGGCGCCGTCGGTCGCGGCGGCGACACAAAATGCGATGCCTTCCTGCGTCCAGCCTGCGGCGGCCATCTTGTCGTAGCTCGCTTGCGAAACGGTGTAGCGATGATTCGGCGTGCGCCCGCCCGCGGCGGGGCGGAAGCTCCGGTACACGGCGACCGGCGTGGCCAACGGGCAGGTTGCCCCGACCTTAAGACCAACGGCGAAGTCGATGCCTTCGTAGCTGAACCCCGCCGGGTTGGCCTGTGCGACCAACTGACAGTCGGTGGCTTGCAGGCCGTAGAAGTGTGAGCTGGTGTAGGGCGAACTCAGCGAAATGTAGTAGCGACAGATGCTGTTGGCGGCGTTGGCTTGGCTTCCGGCCGTAGCGCTGAAGCTTGTGCCGGTGCGCTCGAAGTCCACGGCGAGGTCAAGCGCGTTGATCTCGGCGGTGCGCGAGGTGATGAAGTAGGCGTCGAGCACGCGGTTGTAATACTCGACGACGGTGACGGCCTGAGCCGAGGCTTGCGCGGCGAGGAGTGCGCTCACAAGAAGCGCAGCGAGAACGCGAAACAGTTGCAATGGTTGCATTGAATTTCTCCGGAAGTTCGGAAGTCTCTTAGGCGCGAAGCGTAGTCCGATGTGCGGCGCCGCGCATCGCATGCCCATGCGACCCCGAGCGGTGCACGGCGAACATAAGGAAAGTCTGGCAATCTAGAAATACAGCTTTTATGCACTAACGACAGCTGCATGGCGTTTTCCAGCATTTTTTATATAAAGTCAACATTCTTATAAAAATGGCTAGAACGACCGTCTGGCTGTCGCTGTTGCCAGAAAGCTGTAATCCATTCATGCCATCATCATGGCGGGTAAAATTGCTGCATGAACAAGATGCTGGACGTTACTGAATACATGCATGCAGTCGGCCGCGCTGCGCGCGCCGCTTCGCGCACCATCGCGCGCGCCTCCTCGGCGGCAAAGAACGACGCGCTTCTCGCCATCGCCACCACGATCCTGCAGCGCGAGAGCCATATCCTCGAAGAAAACGCCGCAGATGTGCGCGACGCGAAGAAGGCGGATCTTGCTGCGCCGCTGATTGACCGCCTGACGCTCACCTCGAAGTCGGTCGCGGCGATGGCCGAGGGATTGCGCCAAGTTGCGCAGTTGCCTGACCCGGTGGGCGAAATCGCAAACTTGCGCACGCGTCCGTCCGGCATTCAGGTGGGCAAGATGCGCGTGCCGCTGGGCGTGATCGGCATCATTTACGAATCGCGCCCGAACGTCACCGCCGACGCGGCAGGTCTGTGCCTCAAGAGCGGCAACGCGGTGGTGCTGCGCGGCGGCTCAGAAGCGGCGCGCTCGAACCAAGCGATCGCTGGCTGCATCGCAGCGGGGCTCAAAGCGGCAAAACTGCCGGAGTCGGTCGTCCAAGTCGTCGAAACGACGGACCGCGCGGCGGTCGGCCAGATGATTACGTTGCCGGAATACATCGACGTCATCATTCCGCGCGGCGGCAAAAGCCTGATTCAACGCGTCGCCGCCGAAGCAACGGTGCCCGTGATCAAACACCTCGACGGCAATTGCCACGTCTACGTCGACGAATTCGCCGATGCCGACAAAGCCGTGCGCATCGCGGACAACGCCAAAACGCGCCGCTACGGCGTGTGCGGCGCGATGGAGTCGCTCCTCGTACACGAAGCGCGCATGCACGACGTGTTGCCGCGCATCGCCAAAATTTTCGCGGATAAAAACGTGGAAATGCGCGGCTGCGAACGCACTCGCAGCGTGCTCGCCGCGTTCGACGTAAAAGCTGCGACCGAAGAAGATTGGGCGACGGAATATCTCGCCGCGATTGTGTCAATCAAAATCGTCGCAAACATGGACGAAGCGATTGACCACATCGAGCAACACGGCTCGCACCACACCGACAGCATCGTGACCGAAAACTGGTCAAACGCGCAACGCTTCCTCCGCGAAGTGGACAGCGCGAGCGTGATGGTCAACGCCAGCACCCAATTCGCCGACGGTTTCGAGTACGGCCTCGGCGCAGAAATCGGCATCTCCACCGACAAACTCCACGCCCGCGGGCCCGTCGGGCTCGAAGGCCTCACCACGCAAAAGTGGGTAGTGCTGGGCGATGGCAGCGTGCGCGCTTAGCGCGCAGCGCGGCTTATCGAAACAAGTTCGCGAACGAGGCTTTGCCAGCGACACCACCGGGAGCGCCATGTGGTCGCTCATGCAACCCCAACAGCGACGATTGGCCGGAGGCGCGCACAGAGAGCACGGCATCGTCAACCGTCGCTACATCGCCCGCAACGACGCGATTTCCCAACAACGTGTCGTCGACAGAAACCGCTTTCCGCACGATCACGACGGAATTGTGAAAACTGATCGAGGCAATCGTGCCCACCCACTCCGCTGGGACGAATGGAATTTTGAAGTTGAAATGGGCGAAGAGTGATTCGATAGGCACTACGCCCGCCCAGTGCTCGTGGTTAATCAGATGAGCAAGTTGCGCGAAGAAACAGTTGGCGGTGTCTTTGCGCGTGATGCTGCCTTCATGCCCTGGAAAGTAGTCGCAAGACAAATCCTCGGCAATAAAAACGCCGCCCGGACTAATCTTTGGCCAGTAAAGTTGAAAAGCGGCAATGACGTCGCGAGGAATATGCGACCCGTCCTCAATCACAACATCCAGACTCGGGACATCGCGCAAGACTTCAGCCACCGTGGTCGCAGAGGTTGCGTCACCCACAGTCAAGCGAATGCGTGAATCTGAAAATTCAAGCGCAGCGCAGCGTGGATTGATGTCACAGCCTAAAACTTTTTCAACCGACGGGAAGTACTCGGCCCAAACCTCAAGACTTCCGCCGTTTTGAACCCCGATCTCAAGCAAGCTGCGAACGTTGCGTCGTGTAAACAAAAATTCTTGCTCGTAGAGCTTCAAGTATGAAGCCCACTTGTCACTCACCTTGCCCGTTTTGCGGGCATAAAGTTCGGACAAGGAGGCAAGGGATTGGCTGTGCGCGTCGTTCATATGCAAGCTAAGTGAAGTGAAGTTGGACACATTAGCCGAAGCTGCGCCGCAACTTAATCGCGCGGCGAGTGAACCTACGGTGGGTGGACCTATTGCCGATTGAAAATCAGACATCTCCAAGTGTAGTGTCGCCCAGCGAGACGTGTCTGGTTCTGGGGCGGGACACTACACTTGCAGTCATGCGCGGGTTGTGTTTCGCGACGTACGCTTTCTTGCTCAACCTTCGCCTCGACGTCCATGAAACTTCGCCCATGCTGAAAATTACTCTGAGCGCTGTCGCTGTGGCACGCCTGAATCGTTGGCGTCTCTCGCGCTTACGTCGTGTCTAACACCGCACTGCTTCTCGCCGATGGTCTGATCGCTACGACCGCCATCGCGGAGCGCGTGCTTCGCGACGCCTTTGGCCCGGTAAAGGTCATCACGCCCGAGTCGTTACCGGGCACAACACTGTGTGGCCGTCCGCTCTTCATCTCGAGACTCTGTCATCCGCGCTACAGCTGGTTACCCGAGTACCTACGCGAGCGATCAGCGAACTACGTGTATCTCTTGGATGACAATTTTTACGAATTGAGTTTCGATTACGACGCGCACAATGGTGCCTTTTTTTCTCACCCAGCCGTCCATGATTCGCTGACGGGATTCTTGCAAGGCGCATCGTATGTTTGGGTGATGTCGCAACCATTGGGCGACTATTTGCAACAACGGCTCCCGGACCTGCGGGTTGCGTGCATCCCGGCACCCGTCGATATCGAATTGTTCGACGCAGCGGCGACCTCCACGATTCGTACCGCGTCGCCAAGAAGCAATAGACCGTTTACGGTCGGATACCCGACCACGAGACGACCAAACGTCGCGGAGCTGGTCACTCAGGTCGTTCATTTGGCCACGGAGAAATGGAGTGACGACATACGTTTCGAGTTCGTTGGGTGGTGCCCAGATGCCATCGCAGAGCATCCGAACGTCGCCACGTTTCCGGCAACGTTAGATTACGAGTCTTTCGCCCGAGTGCTTAGCACGAGCCAATGGGACGCCGCGATAGCGCCACTGAACGAGTCCGTTTTCGAGAACTGTAAGACCACCGTGAAATTTAGGGAATACGGTGCTGCGCGCATTGCAGGCATCTACAGTCGTGGCCCTCTGTTTGAGAGTAGTGTGCGCCACGGCGAAAACGGTCTCTTGGCGGCTTGGGATCCAACCGATTGGGTGGCGCAGATTGATCGCGTAAAGTCTGACCATGTCCTAAAGGCTTCCATCGCGCAGCGCGCACGGAAGGACGTTGAGCAAGTGCACGCTCAAGCGGTCGTCGCCAGAATCTTGCGCGCAACGTTTTCGAGTTGTTTCGCGCAATGAATGCTGCGAAAGGCTCGTCTTCCCGGAACGCGCCCTGCCGTTGTGGCAGCGGCCGACGCTTCAAAGACTGTTGCGGAAGCATTGGCTCTGTATCGACAACGATTCCTAGTGCTGTGCGAGACAGTACGGCAATTTTTCTTGAGGCGCTAAGCGCGCAACGAGCGCGCAACTTGACCCACGCCGAAGCGCTCTATCGGCGCGGATTGGCAGCCGAACCTGACCACGCTGACGGACTACACATGCTCGGCGTCATACGCATGGAGAGGGGCGACCTGACCGAGGCGGCATCGTTGATGCAACGCGCGCTCGACTTGACCCACCACCAAGTACCGGCCATTCTGCATAATTTTGGGCTACTCCTAGCGAAGCTTGCGCACGCGAAATCGCATGCTCGTTTATCCCAAATTGGCCAAGCCTATCGAGAACGCCGCACCGTGCCCAGAGCATCGGACGCCAACGCTCTAGTGAGCATCATCCTGCCAAGTTACAACCACGCGCAGTATGTGGAGGCGGCAGTTCGATCCGTCTTTAATCAATCCTACGCTGGTGTAGAACTGATCGCTATCGACGACGGATCCCGCGACGGTTCGGCGCAGGTGTTGCGATCTCTTCAGGCCGCGTCGCCCATACCGTTCAAACTGATTGCGCGTGAAAACCAAGGTGCGTCCGCGACACTCAATGAACTGGTTGCGCTGTGCAGCGGCGAATGGATACAGCCACTCAATTCGGACGACATACTCGCGCCTGATCGAGTTGAGACGATGTTGGCAGCCGTTCACGCGGCCGGGAGCGATTGGGGCTTTGGCGGCGTGCGGTGCATCGGTGCGCACGGCGAGCCTATTGACGAACTTTCGGACGGGCGCGTGTTCGAGTTACGCTGCGCACAAGCACAGATCGGGTTTGAGGATACGGTAGGAGATAATTTTTACTTTCGTAACCCCGCAATTTCAACAGGTAACTTGTTTCTGCGTGCGGCACTCGTACGATCTGTCGGCGGCTTTGCATGCTATCGCTACCACCACGACTGGGATTTTTGCCTGCACGCGCTACGGATCGCTGAACCCGTGTACTCAGTGAAACCGACGTATTTCTATCGGTTTCACGAAACCAACACGATCAGCGAGGCATCAGCTGTCCGCCGCGATGAAGCAGACGCCATGATGCGGGCACACCTCGACACGTTTTTCGCGAACAAAGTGACCAACCCGTGGGCCCCAACATACGCGTCGCGTGGAACCGATTTTTTGAGCCGGGTGCTGTCGAGCGGCATGGGTGCACTCGTTCGACCGGAGCGACTCAGCGCCGTAGCCGAAACTTTAATGGTGCGAAATCAGTCCCAATCAATATGAAAATGTCACCTCAAACTCGCCATGCAGAAGTTGGTGATGTTGAGCGATGGCCGTGCGCGGACTCAGCGCCAAACGCCGCTTCGCACCGAAACGATACCGACACCAAACGACGATGACCAACGCAACTATGACGCCACCTAAGTCACGTAACGACGCGTGTCCGTGTGGCAGTGGGAAGCGCTACAAAGTCTGTCACGGTGCCCCGGCTTCAACAAGCCGCGCATCAGCAGTCGCTGACAAACTGGACGCGGTGATGCAAGCGGCGCTCAAAGCGCAGCTTGCTGGCGATCTAGACGCTGCCGAAGCGCTTTACGCACAAGCGCTGGGCATTGAGCCCACGCAGGTGGACTGCCTGCACATGCTCGGCGTGGTGAGAATGCAGCGCTTCGACCTGATCGGCG
>DAINAJ010000002.1:70861-80258 GCA_036733505.1 Casimicrobium sp. | reverse complement strand
TTCGCGAGTGGTTAAGGCAACTTACGTCGACGAATGCGACGCAGGCCATCTTGCTTGGCTTCGCGGAAGACGGACCGAAAGTGCGTGTTTATCGCGATCAACTGTTGATTGAGTGGCCAACCGGCGACTGGCGACAAATGCAATGGACGGGCGAATCTTGCGTGGCTCTGGGTGAATTGGCGGGGCATTTGACGTTTTCTGACGCCGCCATCGACGCCCCGTCATCGCTTCGCCGGCCCGCGCCCGGCGAATCGTGGCTTATTCGTACGCGCCTTCCCGGAGACAGGGTGCAGCTCTCCGAGGCTTCAGGACACGTCTCACTCAAGAACGTGATGCAGAACGCGGGCGTGCCTCCTTGGCTGCGCGATGTGTGGCCACTGTTGATCTGCAACAACCAAATCGCCGCGATTGCTGGCGTAGTGACAGCCAATCACTATAAAGTCCCCCCCGGTGAACGCGGTCTAGCCTGCGAGTGGAAACCCGCATGGCCGCCTGCTCCGCGTTCGTAAAATCGAATTGATGTCAGCCGACGCGCGTGAGAACACGTTGTTGGCAGCGTTCCTACTTACTTTAATACCGCACTTCTGGAGGCGTTGAAAATGTTCACAAAAATTACGCGTGTAGCCGCAATGGTCAGCTGCGCACTGGCGACTAGCGCTGTATTTGCAGCTTACCCCGAAAAACCCGTTGCGATTGTGGTTCCTTTCGCGGCCGGTGGCCCAACTGACGTTGTCGCGCGCTCGCTGGCGCAAGCGATGAGCACACACATCAAAGGTACGGTTTTGGTCGAGAACGTTGGCGGAGCTGGCGGCACGATTGGAGCGGGCAAAGTCGCACGCGCGCCTGGCGACGGCTACACGCTTCTTTTCCACCACATCGGCATGGCAACGGCGCCAACGCTGTACCGCAAACTTGACTACAAACCACTCGAGGACTTTATCCCGATCGGGGCTGTTGTGGATGTGCCAATGACGTTGATCGGCAAGCCACAAACAACACAGACCAACTTAAAAGAATTGCTGGCGCACATCCGAGTCAACAAGGACAAGATCAATCTTGCGAACGCGGGTGTAGGCTCCGCGTCTCACTTGTGTGGGTTGCTGTTGCAAAACGCCTTGAAAGCGGACCTCACGACGGTTCCCTTTTCTGGCACCGCACCTGCAATCACCGCCTTACTTGGCGGGAACGTCGACATTTTGTGTGACCAAACCACCAATACGACCGGTCAAATTCGCGGCGGCAAGGTCAAGGCGTTTGCTGTGACAAGCAAAGGTAAGCTCGCAAATTTCCCTGACCTACCCACCGTCGCTACGGAAGTTCCAGGGTTTGAAGTCGGAATTTGGCACGTGCTTTACGCACCAAAAAATACGCCTACCGATGTGATCAGCAAGCTGCAATCCGCCCTTCAAGCGAGCACGAAAGAAGCTGCGTTTGTAGCCAAGATGAAGGATCTCGGCGCTGAAATCATGCCAGCAGATCGCCAAACTTCGGCAGGGGCGAAGGCGCTCCTCGCGGCTGAAATCAGCAAATGGGCACCAATCATTCAGGCAGCGAAGGTCTACGCAGACTAATCTGAAACTGCGAGCGGCTCGCCCGCAGGCAATTTCAGAAGCGAATAGCGCAAAAACAGAAACACCGCCCTGCGAAAGCAGCGCGGTGTTTTTTTATGCTGATCGTCGGTAGTCGAGACGAAACAACTATTCTTCAGCGCGCGAACGATTACCGCACTAGTCGGGCGCGTCGCGCCCGAAGCGCACTATTCGCCGCCGGTGCCCGTCTTCTCGTCGGCGACTTCGTCGTCCGGCTTTTCCAACAGCTTAGTTAAGCAACCTGCGCACGTAAATACCGTGCGGCCGCCAACCTTGCGAGTCTTCCCGCCACGGATGATGGCGGGTTGCTTGCATGTGCCACACAAACGCGTCCAACTGCCAGCAACTGAACGTTTGCGCGGCGTGGCGGTTTGTTGACGAAATTTGGCGATCTGATTCGGATCGAGCATGGATGTCGTCGCCCTGAGTTACGCTTGCCGCACCACTTAAACGCCATTTCGTGTAAAAAGATTTACATGAAATGCGAGCCGCCGCATTGCAAAAAGCGTTGTATTTTCAACGGCCTATATTATGTCTCAAAAGCGGTTTCTTTTCTAGTCCCACATGATGAAAACACCACCTCGCAATTTGCGCCTCACCGGCGGCTTCCTACTTCCGCTGCTCCTTATCGTCGTCATTTTGACTGCACTTTACGCCGTGGTCGTGTGGAAATGGAGCTACTCGGATGGCGAACGTGTGGGCGTTGTGCAGAAGTTCTCGCGCAAGGGCTGGGTATGCAAAACATGGGAAGGCGAGCTCAATATGGTCGTGCTACCCGGCGCGCTACCTGAAAAGTTCTTCTTCACTGTCTGGGACGAAACCGTCGCGACCGACATCAATCGGCACGTGGGAAAACGCGTAGCGCTACATTACGTCGAAAAGGTGGGGCTCCCCACAAGCTGTTTTGGCGATACGCGCTACTACATTCACAAGGTCAGGCCGGCCGCCGAATAACTCGCCAGAAGGCGCGTGTAGTCTTCGGGCGTATCGACGCCGGGGGGCAGTGGCTCGTTGATTACGCCAACAGCAATGCGGTAGCCGTGCGCCAGTGCGCGCAACTGCTCTAGCGACTCGAAGCGCTCAATCGCCGGAATCGAGAGTGTCGGAAACGTGCGCAGGAAGGACGCTCGGTAGGCATACAGTCCAATGTGGCGATACACCGGCAAATCCGCGGGCAAACTCTTAACGCATGCCGTCCAAGCATCGCGCGCGTAAGGAATCGGCGCACGACTGAAATAAAGCGCGAGCCCTGCTTGGTCTAGTACGCACTTCACCACATTGGGGTTCATCGCGTCGTTCACGTCGTGGATCGGGTGGCACAGTGTCGCTATCGCAGCCTTCGGCGTCTCAGCGAGGAGCACAGCCACCCGTTCAATTGCAGAGACCGGAATAAGCGGCTCATCGCCCTGCACGTTGACCACGATAGCGTCGTCAGCTAGCGCAAGCTGCTTAGCGACTTCGGAGAGGCGATCAGTGCCGGTCGGGTGATCATCGCGCGTCATCGCGACGCTCAGGCCCGCGCCTGAGCAAGCGACTGCAATACGCGCATCATCGGTCGCGATCACCACGCGCGTGGCCGAGGACAGGGCTGCACGCTCCGCCACGCGGACCACCATTGGCTTGCCACCTATATCAATCAGCGGCTTGCCAGGGAAGCGCGTGGACGCATAACGCGCGGGGATAACAACAATAAAACTCATACGGCAATGACTCCTGAACCGAGGGCGCCTGTCACGAAAGCGCTTCGACCTCTTCCGCCGACATTTTGCGCGCTTCTTCTTCGAGCATCACGGGCATACCATCGCGAATCGCATAGGCCAGTCGCGCAGATTTCGAGAGCAGTTCCTGCTTCTCGCGATCAAAGATGAGCGGCCCTTTGGTGACAGGGCAAACAAGTATTTCAAGTAGTTTCGGATCCATTGCTCGTAGGCTCACTAATCAAATATTTTTCTCGCGCGCGCTTCACGAGGTGTAAAAGCTTGCGCTTAGTTTCGGGGGCAAGATGTACAGTCATCGGTACAACCCACATGCGGTGATCAGCGAATTCCCGGCATTTGGCCGCGTCCTTTTCGGTCATCAGAATCGAGCGATTGCCGATGTTGTCGAAATCGGCCTGCTTAAAGGCATGGTGATCAGAAAACGCGAAGAGCTGACCATCGACACCGGCGCGCTCCAAAGCCTTTGCAAACTGCCCCGGATTGGCAATGCCAGCGACCACGGCGGGCCGCGAGCCGGCAAACGTACCCAGCTGCGTACGACGGCTGGGCTCGATCAACGCGTATGCATCGGAAATACGTCGCCGCGCCACATGATGGTTACCCACCTTGTAACCCGTTTCTGGCACCCACCACGAGGGTGTGATTCGAAGACCGCACTCGCGTGCGCGCTCCGTAGGTTCACGCAACGGCCCGGCTGGCAATAGCATCTGATTGCCGTAACGGCGCTCGCTGCTCATGACCTCAATCTCTACGTCACGCATGAGCGCATAGTGCTGGAGTGCATCGTCAGCAACCAAAACGTCCACTTCCGGATGCCGATCTAGCAACGCGCTAGCCGCAAGCGCACGCTTGGCGCACACCACAACCGGCACACTCAAAGCGAAATGCAGCAACGGCTCATCGCCCACCTCTGACGCTCTTGAGCGCGCGGAAACATGGCGCGGGATCGAAGGGCTGACGGGATATCCACGGCAGATTACGCCCGGCTTGTAACCCGCTTGAATTAGGCAACGCACGACCGCTTGCGTGATCGGCGTTTTACCGGCGCCGCCGATGACAATATTGCCGACAACAACTACGGGAACACCGGGGTGAAAGCGCTTAAACGTGCCGCCGCGATAAAGGGTTCGTCGCAAAGACACGATGCGCCCAAAAAGCCATGACATCGGCGACAGCAGCATTGCCACGGCGCTAGGCGGCGATGTCCACCAGATTTTTTCGAGCATGGCTGTCAGCATGAGGCAGACTAACTCAGACTAAATTTTGTCCAGCGTCGGCGCTATTTGCCAGCGGCCTGGGTGGTCGTAGTCTCGAACGTGATGTTGCCAAGGTTGGCAAGACGCGCGGCCTCCATCACATGCACAACGTCTTGGTGCTTTGCCGCGCCATCGGCCTTAATCACGACCACTGGATCGGTCAGACCCGTTGCGGCCTCCTTGAGGTTCTGCGAGAGTGATGCGATGCCTGGGAATGTAAACGGCGCCTTTTCGTTCACTTGAAACCGACCAGTCGAATCAACGACCACGGTGATTTGCTTTGGCCGCTGTACTTGCTTTTCGGCATCCGCCTCGGGCAAGGAAATTTTTAGTTCAGTGAACTTGCTGTACGTCGTTGAGGCCATCAAAAAGATAAGCACCACGAGCAGCACGTCAATCAACGGAATGAAGTTGATTTCTGGTTCTTCACGAAAGCGTCCGCGACGAAAGTTCACTTGGCCCGCTCTCCGTGGAGGATGTCAACCATGCGCGTCGCTTGCTGTTCCATTTCGATCAGCAACGAGTCCACCTTACCGCGGAAATAACGGTAGAACATCAGCGCTGGGACCGCCACGATAATACCCATCGCGGTGTTGTAAAGTGCGACAGAAATACCGTTTGCCAGTCGCGTCGGATCAACGCCCGCTGAGCCCGTGCTGCCGAAAATCTCAATCATGCCGATGATAGTGCCCAAGAGGCCCATCAACGGGGCAGCAGCGGCGATGGTGCCGATGGCGTTGAGATACTTTTCGAGGCCGTGCGCGACGACGCTACCGGTTTCTTCCAGCGCTTCTTTCACCACGGGGCGTGGTGATTTGATGTTGGCCAGTCCCGAGGCGAGAATTTGCCCCATCGGGCCCTGCCCAGCGGTTAAGTCGACGAGTTCTTGGGTGAGGCCTTTTTTACGGTACTCCGCGATAACTTTATCCACCAAACCCGGCGGAATAATTTGCGCACGGCGCAGGGTCCACGCGCGCTCAATGATCAGCGCCAGCGCCACGATAGATACAAAGATGAGCGGCCAAATGGGCCAGCCCGCCGCTTTAATGATGTCCCACATGCCGGAGCGTCTCCGAAGTTTCTGTTGCTGGTGAGTGTAACTGTGCTTGTCTGTTGCCGCGCTTAACTAGGTTTCCATCCGTCTTTCAACGTCACCGCTCGGTTAAAGACCAACGTTTCGGCCGATGAGTCCACGCGATCTGGCGTGAAATACCCATTACGCTCGAACTGGTAGCTCTCGCCTGCCCTTGCCGAAGCGAGCGACGGCTCCAACCATGCTGTGACCTTTTTCAGCGACGTTGGGTTCAAATAGGTTTTGTAGTCGCCTTCGCCGGAGTCTGGATCCTCAACGTTAAACAGTCGATCGTACAAACGCACTTCAGCTTGGATGCCGTCGAGCTTGGAAACCCAGTGAATCGCGCCTTTCACATTGCGACCGCCGGTGCCGCTCTTGGTCGCCGGATCGTAGGTTGCGTAAATGGTCGTGACATTGCCCGCCGGATCCTTTTCGATGCGTTCGCACTTGATAATGAACGCGTGGCGCAGTCGCACTTCGCCTCCGGGAACTAGACGAAAGAATCCTTTTGACGGCACTTCCATAAAGTCTTCGCGCTCAATGAAAACTTCACGAGCAAATTTGAAATCGCGCCGGCCCCGCGCCTCATCATGCGGGTGCACGGGCGCTGAACACAGCTCAAACTGCCCTTCCGAATAGTTTTCAATCACCACACGAATCGGATCGAGCACTACCATCGCACGGGCCGCCGTGGCGTCGAGATCATCGCGTAGGGCTCGCTCAAGGTCGGCCATGTCGATCCACTGGTGCGCTTTCGAGACACCTACCCGCTCCGCAAACAAGCGGATAGACGCTGGCGTGAAGCCGCGTCGACGCAGCCCAGCAAGCGTCATCATGCGCGGGTCATCCCAACCGCTCACGAGCCCGGTTTCGACGAGCTCGAGGAGCTTGCGTTTGCTCATCACCGTATAGCTCAAATTGAGCCGTGAAAACTCAATTTGCTGGGGGCTCGGCGCGGGTAATTTGCCTGATTCGACGAGCTTGGCAAGCACCCAATCGTAGAGCGGGCGATGCGCTTCGAATTCGAGCGTACACAACGAATGTGTAATGCGCTCAATCGCGTCGCTGATGCAGTGCGTGTAATCGTAGAGCGGATAGACACACCACTTGCTGCCTGTGCGGTGATGCTCTGTGTGGCGAATGCGGTAAATCGCGGGGTCGCGCAGATTCATATTCGGCGACGCCATGTCGATTTTCAGCCGCAGCACCTGAGTTCCGTCAGCATGCAGACCCCGTTTCATCTCGTCGAAGAGGCGCAGGTTTTCTTCAACGCCTCGATCACGAAACGGCGAGTTTTTGCCCGGCTCCGTCAACGTACCGCGATTGGCGCGAATGTCGTCTGCGGATTGGCTGTCGACATACGCCAAGCCCCGTTCGATGAAGTGTTGCGCGAAGGCGTAGAGCGTGTCGAAGTAGTCGCTCGCGTAGAACAAATGGTCTTTGAACGAGAAGCCCAACCACTCGACCATTTCCTTGATCGACTCTTCGTACTCGACGTCTTCTTTGACAGGATTGGTGTCGTCAAAACGCAGATGGCACACGCCGTTGTAGTCTTTGGCGAGGCCGAAGTTCAGACAAATCGACTTGGCGTGTCCGATATGCAGGTAGCCGTTCGGTTCTGGTGGGAAGCGCGTGATGACATTGCCGCCGTGCTTGCCGGACGCATTGTCTGCGTCGATGATCTGTCGAATGAAGTTGGAGACTTTGGTTTCGGGCGCATTGCCCTTGGTCGCGGTGCCGCTGGCCGGCGGCGTCGTGTGGCTCACAGAAGTCATTCGAGGATTGGACAAAGTCTAATTGTGCGGATGCACATTGTAATGGCGCGCTTTTGCGGCCAGTCGCTGAGCGATGCACCTGATTTCGCTCCCGCCCTCGTCATCCGGAAGCATCCAAACATAAGAACGTTCTTAGTTCCCGAACAAAAGTTGCCCACAACGACTGTGGATAACTCGGCTGATAACTCGCCCCACCGCGCCCAAACCCGCGTGAATTCGTGATCGCCACCTTTGCCCGAGCATTAGCAGGCGAAAAATCAATATGAATCAACCACTTACACCGCCCAATGTGCATTTGCCGCGCATGCCAGTGTTCTAAGATCAATCCCTTCTAGGCGGATTTCAGACACAATGCGTCCCCTATGGATGGTTACGAAAATTCGGCTTCTGCACAGTTACCCACTAGCGCCTCTGCGCTGTCAGTCAGCGAGCTGCTGGCGCGTGCCAAGGCCGCGCTGGAGCGTGCGCTGCCGCTGGGTTGGGTGTCGGGCGAAATTTCCGGTTTTAAGCGCGCCGCATCGGGGCATTGTTACTTCGATTTGAAAGACGACGCCGCGCAGATCGCCTGCGTGCTGTACCGCAACCGCGCGGCGTTGGTGGGCTTTGAGCTCAAAGACGGCGCGCAAGTTGAACTGCGCGTCCGACCCGCGATTTACGAGCCACGCGGGAGCTTGCAGTTCGCGGTAGAACAAGCGAGGCTTGCTGGCGTCGGGAAATTATTCGAAGCGTTCTTGCTGCTGAAGGCAAAACTGCAATCCGAAGGACTGTTCGACGATGACTTGAAGCGCCCGCTTCCCTCGTTTCCAAGTCGCATCGGTGTCATCACATCACTCAAGGCCGCCGCGCTGGCTGACATGTTGCGCGTTCTGCGTGATCGTTGGCCACGCGCTGAGGTCATCATCTATCCAGCAAGTGTGCAGGGCGTCAAAGCGCCGTCTGAGTTGCTCGCGGCGCTTAACACGGCGAATGCGCGAGCGGAGTGCGATGTACTCGTGATCGGTCGCGGCGGAGGCAGCGTCGAAGATTTGTGGGCGTTCAACGACGAAGCGTTAACGCGCGCGGTCGCAGCCTCGACGCTGCCAATCGTGAGCGCAGTCGGCCACGAAACCGATTTTTCGCTTTGCGACTTTGCGGCCGATGCGCGCGCACCGACGCCGACAGCCGCTGCCGTGCTCATCACGCCGGAGCTTGATGCGATGCGCTCGCTTTGCGCAAACTATGCCGACCGCATGTCCGAATCCACGCGCCGGCGCCTTAATCGCTACGGCGAGCGATTGGATCGCGCCAGCGAACGTTTGCGTAGCAGCAGCTCGGTAATTGCGCCGTGGCGCGAGCGTCTGTTGCGCCTCGACGCGCGCTTGCAACGCGCGATGGCCGCTATGGTGCCAGCGCGGCACGCTCGCCTTGCCCTCGCCCACCAACGACTGGCGCTGGTGGTTCGCACGCCGCACGCTAGCGCGGTGATCGTCGCGCGACTCGACACTCAGCTAAATAGTGCGATGGCACGCTGCATACAGGCCTACGATCGCCGTTTGGCGCACGCCGCACAGGCGCTCTCACTGCTCAACCCGCAGCAGGTGCTCGACCGTGGTTACGCGGTCGTTTTCGACGCAGCAGGGCACACGGTTAGTGACGCTGCCACCCTTACGGCTGACGCCGACATACGCGTGAAACTTCGTACGGGCGAAGTCATGGCGAAAGTGACGAAGCGTCTCGACGGCGCAGCACACTGAAGTTTGGCGCCGGCCCAGTGCGCTTCACCGAAACGCCTCTGTTATGTACAGCTTTATCGCTCAAACGACCGACTGACGGTCGATGAGGCTGAATTTTTACGTTAGTCGACTAACGTGAAAATTTTAGCCAAACGACCGCCAAGCAGTCGTTTCGTGACAAAAGCCATATAGGCCTGGTATTAGGCATTTGTTACAGCTGCCGCTGTTTACGAACCAATGACGTTGGCATAAACTCCGGATTCCTTTGTGCT
>DAINAJ010000002.1:55032-70761 GCA_036733505.1 Casimicrobium sp. | reverse complement strand
CTGCCGCTGTTTACGAACCAATGACGTTGGCATAAACTCCGGATTCCTTTGTGCTTCGAGGATTCGAGCCGTGCCATTTACCCGCTTATCTCATCAGCCGCGGCCCCGCCTGCTTGCGTCGCCTCCTCTCGCTAGACTCATCGCAGCTTGCGCACTCGCCGTCCTTCCCGTCGCCGCGCACGCCATCTGTCCGTTCAACGTAGCCGGTGGCAGCGCGCCCGACGCACTTCGTGACGGCGTGCTCCTCGTGCGCTACGCGCAGGGTCTTCGCGGTGCAACGTTGGTAGCTGGCACTGGTGCCACAGCTGCGACGGTAGAGGCGGCGATCGCGGCCAACACGGCGCAACTCGACATGAACGGCAACGGACAGTTTGATGTCGACGACGCGGCCATCATCGCGCGCAACATCTTCAAGTTTCCGTCGCCGCAGTGGGTCGTCCCGGGTGCAGCGGGCGCGTATGCAACGCGCACCCACTCCGAGCCCGTGAAGGCGTTTATCGACGCCAATTGCGTCGCAACAACGCTGCCAGGCACCACCACTGACCAAACGCAGGCATCGCGCTTCCTGATTCAGTCCACTTTCGGACCGAGCCGCGCGGACATCGCCTCGTTCATGACGCTGGCGGGCGCGAACCACAAGGCGCGCGCGGGAACTTGGATCAATGCGCAGTTCGCGATGCCGCGCCCCGCCAAACACTTTCAGTATCTGCTGGACCGCAAGGCCGAATACGATGCCCGCATCCCGCCGGATAACTTCTACAGCGAAATGACACGCGAAGCGTTTTGGAAGCAGGCGCTGAAAAGCCCTGATCAATTGCGGCAACGCCTCGCCTTCGCGCTCTCCGAAGTGCTGGTGGTTTCATCGAGTGGCGGCTCTGACAATCCTTTCGAGCTAGCAGCTTACTTGGACTTGCTCGCAGACAACGGCTACGGCAATTTCCGCGATGTGCTTTACAAAATGTCTCTCTCGCCCGCGATGGGCCGGTATTTGAGCCACTTGCGCAACGACGGAAGCAGCGCGACACCGAACGAAAATTTCGCACGCGAATTACTGCAACTCTTCGCCGTTGGCCTTGTAATGCTCAACCCAGATGGCACGCCAACAACGACCCCGAGTTACACCGAGGACACGGTCAAAGGCTTTGCCAAAGCGTTCACCGGTTTTTCCTACGACGATCCGTATTGCAAAGTCGGTGACCCGTCGTACGCGATCACACCATCCACCTGCACCGACGTGTACGGTGGGGTCCATCCGAGTTGGAATTGGGAGCCGGGCGCAGATTATCTTGGTCCCAATTTTCCGCCCGTGCTAACTGGGTGGAACCGCTCGATGATCCCCTTTCCCGGCCGCCACAGCGCACTCTCGAAACAATTGCTCGCCTACCCTAGCTACGCCGGTGTTGTTAGCGCATGCACGAACGCCGTCGCACTCGCCGCAGCCGGCGGTCTGCTACCCGCCATCAACACAGCGGGCTCAGGCGTAACGACGCGCACGAAAGTTAATGCGACGCAAGCCTACGCAACGGTGAACGACGCAATCGACAACGTGTTCTGCCACCCCAACGTTGGGCCGTTCATCGGCAAACACCTCATCAAATTTTTCGTCACATCGACCCCGAGTCCAGCCTACGTTGGACGTGTCGCCGCCGTGTTTAACAACAACGGCAGCGGCGTTCGCGGCGACATGCAGGCGGTGCTTCGAGCGGTCTTGCTTGACGACGAGGCCGTCACTCCCGCGACGGTGTTGACCACCGCGCCGGAGCTCATGAAGTTCGGAAAACTGCGCGAGCCGATCCTCCGTTTGAGCTCCATTTTCCGTGCGTTTAACGCTACGGCCACCTCGGGTCGCTATCAGCTCCACTACGGGCTTGAAGACGTGGAGTACGGCATTAGCCAAGCGCCGCTGCAATCGCCGACGGTCTTCAACTACTTCAATCCAGATTTTTCACCGCCGGGACCGGTGGCGCAAAGCAACGCGCTAGGACCGGAATTTCAAATTACGACGACCACGGCCATTGCGAGCACGCAGAACTACTTTGGCAGCATCGTGGCCCGCTCCGATAGCAATACAGCAGTTCGGCAAGTTGGACTGGCGCAGTTTGGCAGCTGCAACACGAGCAGCACGCCCGCGAACTACAAACCGGCTGACTGCGTGATATCCGATCTATCGGACTTGTATGCCGTTCAGGACAATGCTGGCGCGTTGTTTGATTACCTCAATCTAGTGCTCTTGGGCGGTCAACTCAGCCCGGCCAATAAGACGAGTTTGGAAAGCGCGCTAAACACGGCGTATCCGGTCTACGTCCTGCCGGGCAGTCCGTCTGCGGCAAACATCACGACTTGGCAAGAGCGCAAGCGCGAACGCGTCAAAGGCGCGCTGTGGCTCGCCGTACACACCCCAGAATTCCAGATTCAACGATAGGCAGCTCAGACATGAATCCCAAAGACATTCAAAAGCGCCGCGACTTCCTGAAATCCGCAACCGCGATGGCAGTGGGCGGCGGCTTGCCCACCATCAACGCGTTAAGCAACGTGGCACTCGCAGCAGGCCCCGTTGGCGTCACCGAGGTAGGGGCCGATTACAAAGCCATCGTGTGCGTGTTTTTGTACGGCGGACAGGACGCGTCGAACGTATTGATTCCGTACCAAGACGGAAATGCAACGGGCACGGCGCTGGGTGCGACGACTGTGGAGTTTGATCGGTACGCACATGATCGCTCAAATTTTTCGACCACCACGCCAGCCGGCGACCCGCCGGTTCAAAACTCCAGTTCCGGCAATCTGGCCTACACCCGCGCGCAGCTCGCGGCCACTGCACTGCCAGAAACAACGCTCAACAGCATCACAAGCACCGCATCGCCGTCCGCAGGCGGTTGGACGACGAACACGTACGGCCGCAAGTTTGCGCTGCATCCGAACTACACCGAACTTAAAGCGATTTACGACGCCGGAAAGCTCGCCGTCATCTCCAACGTGGGTCCGCTGATTGCACCGATCAATCGCGCCGAGTGGTACACGGGGACGGGTGGCGCGCGTCCCGTGAACCTGTACTCACACGACGACCAGCAAAAAGGTTGGATGAGCGGAACGGCCAACCTCGCCAATCCGTCGATAGGTATCGCCGGACGCATCGCATCGCACACCGCGATTAGTAGCTTAAATCCCGGCGCAAAGATTTCGACGCAGGTTTCGGTCGATGGCACCAACACTTTTATGTTGACCGCGCCAACGGCACCGGTGAACGCGATCGCCTATCAGGTCGGAACAGGCTCAATTGGGCGGTTGCAAACAGGAACCACCACGCCGATTTGGACCACGGTGGGTACGGTTACGTGCAACACGAGCGGCACCTTCATCACGAACAACCCGACCTCGCCGTACTGCGTAACGGGCGGTCCGATTCGCGTGAGCAACGGTTACTCATGGAACGCCCCTATGATGGCTCCGTTCAACAGTCGGATGACGATGACCAGCGAAGCAACATCAATCTACAACGACCAATGGCGGCAGACCATGCGCCAGTCCATCGATACAGAAGTCGCCATTTCGACCGCCTTCCTGAATAGCCCTCCTACTGAGGAGATCGTGGCGCCATTCGAAGCCATGAAAGCCAGCGGCCTCAGTCTCAACGGAGGCACGCTCGGCGCACAGCTACGCATGGTTGCAGCGCTGATCCGCGCGAGTAATCAGCTAGGAGCGAACGCAGCAACACCGTTGAAGCGTCAGATTTTCTTCGTCAGCATCGGCGGCTTTGACACCCACGGCACTGAGTTCTGGACGAACAATCCGAACAACAACAAGCAGATCAGCAAAGCGATTAGCGCGTTTTGGACCGCGATGGGCAACGTCAAAATTCGGGACGCTGCAGGCACAGGCTACCTGCCAGGGAGCGCGCAAGACCGCGTCACACTCTTTACGATGACCGAATTTGGTCGGACGCTCGATTCCAACGGCAACGGTTCCGACCACGGCTGGGGCAGCCATCAAATCGTGCTCGGCGGAGCGGTGAAAGGTGGCAAGATTTACGGGCAGGACCACAGTGTCACAGCTACCCAAGCGGGCACCTCGCCGTATATGGGGCTCAACGGCACCACGCGGGCCGACCTGACGGCTGGTGCCGTCCCGCGAATCGGTTTGCCGCCGGATCGCTACTCCGCCCCAAATACCGCCGGACTACGCTGCAACGGCCTCAATCACATGCTTGACCGGGGCGAAATGCTACCCACTACGTCGAGCGATGCGGTCGTCGCCACTATCGCTAAGTGGTTCGGCGTTCCTCCGGCCGACATCACCGGTGCAGCAGGCGTGTTTCCGACGCTCGCCACGGCGCACCCGAATGGGTACGACATGGGCTTCATGAATTAGCAGTCGCGCGAATACGGCTATTGAAGTTGAGCGGCATCAGACAAAATACGTGCATGGATCTAAACCTTCGCAGCCAGTCCCGAGCCCACACAAGGCGCAAACCACTCTTGCGCGTCAGCCTATGGCTTTGCGCCGTGCTCATTCCATTCACCGCACTTGGGCAGGACGCGAACGTCGGCAAATCGCTGTACAACACGCCGCTTGTGCCAGGTCAACTGAGTTGCGGCGCAGGAGCCTGTCACGGGCCAGATCCATTGGCGCGGCAGAACCGCATTCAGAACGGCGACACGCCCGGCGGGATTGGGCTCGCGATCAACACAGTTAGCCAAATGGCATTTCTGCGCGGCCAAACCACCGCGGCGCAGTTGATCGACATCGCCGCATACATTGCCGACCCCGCGTCGGCCACCGGAAGCCCTGCGGCGCAGCTTTCCGCCACCACATTGACCTTCGCGGCGACTAATGTCGGTCAGATCACCGCTGTGCAGCAAATAACGGTTACCAACAACGGTACGCTGCCACTCATTGTCGGTGCAGTGTCCGCGAATAGCGCGGACTTCTCGGCGAGCACCGCGTGTTCGACTGTAGCCGTAGGCGCCAACTGCACAATCGCTGTCACCTTTGCGCCAACGGCGAGCGGCGCACGCACTGCGACACTGCAAATTGTTCACAACGGTCCTGGCGGGCAGAGTACCGTTTCGCTGTCCGGAACGGGAGTTGCTGCACCAGCGGCTTCCGTATCGGCCCAGAGCATTGACTTTGGAACCGTGACACTGCCGTTTTTTTCGCTGCCGCGCACAGTCACGGTCAGCAACACGGGAAACGCTCCGTTACAGCTAACGGCGATATCGCTCGCTGGCGCTAGCTTCTCACGGGAAGGAGGCGACTGCGTCGCAACCACGATGCTTTCGCCAGCGGCAAGTTGCAGTATCGCACTGCGATTCACGCCTTCGGCTGAAGGTCTCGCGACGGGTGTGCTTTCCATCGAGCATAGTGCGTCGAGTCTGGCGATTTCGATAGCGCTCTCCGGCTTCGGGTCCACGAGCGCACTGACGACTAGGACGATGACGGAGTATCTGTATCTCCCTCTTCAGTATTACTTCATCACCTCGCGCGACGAAGAAAAAACGCTGCTTGACGCGAGCACGAGTTTCCAACGAACAGGTTTGCAGTTCAAGGTGTACGTCTCGCCACCACAGAGTGCCGTCGGTATCTCACGATACTACTTCGACAAAGCAGCGTTAAGCGGAGCACGAGGGACGCACTTCTACACGCTGCTTGACAGCGAAAAAGCGCTTCTCGCCGCGCTCAACCCAGACAACCTAGCCGCTCCGTTAAAACCGTTCAACGAGGGCACGGACTCTTTCGCCTACTCTCCCGTTGTTTCAGGGGCCAGCACAAGTTGCGCGCCCGGATTGATACCTGTTTTCAGAATATTTCGCGGTAACCAGAGATTCCCAGACGACCCCAACCATCGATTCACCACCAGTCAAACGGTCTACCAAGCGATGGTCTCGGCTGGCTGGGATGACGAGGGCATAAAGTTCTGCGTGCCAGAGTAAGTACGTTTCTGCGGCGTGGGTGTCGCTAAAACCCAACGCGCCCCTTCGGAACCTGCCTCGGCATCACAAATGAGCTTGCACCGTCGGCAAACATCGCTACATTAAGCGACAAGCCTTTGCCGATTGCAATTGACAATTAATCATCTCCGCCCCCAGCTGCGGCCCCGCCAACTAGCGCTAGATGCTTCGCTAACGCTATGCTGACTGCGTGTTTTCCAGTCCTTTCCCCTCCTCTCCTCGTTCACAAGGAATTTCATGACGCAATCCAAATCGCGTGTCGTGTCTATCAATTCGCGCGCGACGAAAACGCGTGCAACCCCCACCAAGCTCTTCGTGCTCGACACCAACGTAATGATGCACGACCCCACCTCGCTATACCGATTTGAAGAGCACGACATATTCCTGCCGATTTGCACGTTAGAAGAACTCGATAACAACAAAAAAGGTACGTACGAAGTCAATCGCAATGCGCGACAAGCCTCCCGTTTTCTGGACGAACTAGTAAAAGGTTTTGACGACGGTATTGCTAATGGTATTCCGCTCAACAAAGCCTCTGGTGGAGCTGCCAGCGGCCGCTTGTTTCTACAAACTGAGCCACTCTCGGTCGCCTTGCCATCGTCGTTCGCCGCGGGGAAGGCGGACAACGAGATCATTGCTGTTTGCCTGCATCTGCGCAAGAAAGAGCCAAAACGTCACATCACATTGGTGTCAAAAGACATCAATATGCGGATCAAAGCTCGGGCGCTTGACGTCGACGCGGAAGACTATTTCAACGACAAGGTGCTAGAGGATTCGGATCTCCTCTACACCGGCATGACCGAGCTACCTGCGGACTTCTGGGAGAAGCACGGCAAGGGCGTGGAGAGTTGGCAACAAGGCGGCGCGACGTTCTATAAAGTCACTGGGCCGATGGTGCCAAAGCTGCTCGTAAACGAATTTGTTTACACCGAGGTAGATACGCCGTTTTACGCACGTGTGATTTCGATAGAGGGCAAAAGCGCGACGCTACAAACACTGCGCGATTTTGGTCACCACAAGAATGCGATTTGGGGAATCACGGCACGCAATCGCGAGCAAAATTTCGCGCTGAACTTGCTGATGAATCCCGACGTAGATTTTGTGTCGCTGTTGGGGCAGGCGGGCACCGGAAAGACGCTTCTTACCCTTGCTGCGGGCTTGCAGCTAACGCTCGATCAGAAAATTTACAACGAAATCATCATGACACGGGTGACGGTCCCAGTGGGCGAAGACATCGGGTTCCTACCGGGCACAGAAGAAGAGAAGATGTCGCCTTGGATGGGCGCGCTTGAAGACAATCTAGAAGTGCTAATGGGCGCCGACAGCGAGGCGGGCGACTGGGGCCGTTCGGCGAGCACCGATCTGATTCGCGCGAAAGTGAAAATTAAGAGCCTCAACTTCATGCGAGGCCGCACGTTTCTGAACAAACTTTTGATCATCGACGAGTCGCAAAATCTGACGCCTAAGCAAATGAAAACGCTCATCACGCGCGCTGGCCCTGGCACGAAGGTCGTCTGTCTTGGCAATATCTCGCAAATTGACACGCCGTACCTTTCGGAAGGCTCTTCTGGAATCACCTACGTCGTTGATCGCTTCAAGGGCTGGGCCCATGGCGGACACATCACGCTGCAGCGCGGCGAACGCTCCCGTTTGGCGGACTATGCCGCAGAGGTTTTGTAGCACGAACCTTCCCTCTGCCGTCGTTCAGGGAGATTCCCAGCGCACTTACATCTGTACAGCTCCGTCCTAGCAACCGCGTTGGGGTTTCGGCGCAAATGCTCTTGGCGGACCATCCTGAACGGCCCATCAACTGAGTCATTCCGCTCGTCACCGGCGGAGAAAGCGACATCGATGTGCTCCTTCAACGCAAAGTCACTTTCCGATCCTTTGCCGTTCAAAGCAGCGCTGGTGAGGGCTGTGCGTTGGCATGCGGGTAGGTCATTAGCGCGCCAAATGGGGCTGACCAAAGGGGAGGCGCTGAAATGATGGCCGAAAAGGACGTTTCGAATCGTCCTTCGTTCAAGGCGCACAAGCAAGGGTCAAGCCACTTGCACCACGCCGTGCTGCGGCACATGTGCTTCCGACAACGCCGCTGCAGCGGCCGCATCGGCCGCATCCGCTCGCGATTTCGCCAGCGCCTCTTTGATCCAATCCACCAACGGCTGCCAAGCATCGAGTTGATTTTCGGTGCGATTGCGCGGTAAATCGTAGATCGACACGCCATCGCGCGCACACTGTGGGTAGACGACGCTATCCGGCACGAACATCACCACGGGTAAACCACTGCGCTTGAAGAAACTATTAAGCTCCTGCGCCATACGCGTGCGACTGTCCGTGCGGCTACCGACTAAGCCGATCTTCACTTTGCCAGACTGCACATTCGCATCTTGATGCAACTTGATCAAAAACTTCGCAGTCGCTTCAATATCGAACACCGACGGGTTTACAGGCACCAAAACCAGGTTGGCACGCGACAGAAGATAAGTACGATCTGCTCGCCGTAGCCGAGCGTGCGTGTCGATCACCATCCATTGTGGCGCGAAAGCACGGAGCTCTTCCATGTCGGTGTCTTCGCTCCACGACATGATGCGAGGCAACATACCGGGGCGCCGCGACAGCCAGTTGGTCGCGGATTGTTGTTTATCCAAGTCCATGATTACGACTCGCTGCTTGCTTTGAGCAAGCATGCCCGCGATGTTTGTCGTTAGCGTCGACTTGCCGGCGCCGCCTTTTGGATTGGCCACGAGGATTGTGTACATAAAGCAGAGTGTAGCGCTGTGTTGTGTTTACCGCTGACTAACGAGAATGTCCGGCATTGACGCGGCCTTGCAGCCACTTGAGCATCGGCGGCCAGTCTGCCCACGCCTCCTCAGCGCGCGACCGCGGCAAGTCAAAGATCGACAAACCGTCGCGCGCGGCGTGAACGTAGAGTTGCGAGTCGCGAACATGCGTGACGACATCAAGCGACAACGGTGCCAGAAATTCATCAAGGTCAGAGGCCGCAACCGTACGCCCATCAACGCGGGAACCCACTATGGCGATGGCGCGCTTGCCATTCTGTAGGGGCTTCATTTCGCTTAGCTCGGTGAGGAAATCAGTCGTAGCCTCAAAGTCAAAGGTCGACGGCGCGACAGGCACCAGCACCGCGTCAGCCGCCTTCACCATTTCGGCCAACGTTTTGCCGTGCACGCCTGCCGGGGCGTCAACAATGAGCCACTGAGGCTTGAAATCCCAAATAATTTTCGGATTAGTCTCAGGCAAAGCGCCGCGAACTTCAGGGAATCCGCGCGGGCGTCGAGCGAGCCAACGTGCCGCCGACCGCTGGCGATCCATATCCAGCATGACAACGCGCTGGTGTTTCCCAGCGAGATATGCCGCCAAATTGGTGGCGATGGTCGTCTTGCCCGCCCCACCTTTAGGATTGGCCACAAGAATCGTAAACATCTCGTACCGCCCTTTCTTCGATCAACTCTCGGGCAGTATAGGATAGAAATCGCTGGGTATGAAACGCCCGTTGTCTCCCGCGTTGACTACGGTTTCGCTAAAGAACGCTTCAGGAAGGCCTCCACACGCGAATAAAACTCAATACGATTATCGAGCTTCACGAAACCGTGCCCTTCGTCAGTTTTGACCATCCATTCTGGTGTTTTTCCGAGTTTTTCAAGCGCGTCTCGCATCCGCTCCCCATGGATGATAGGCACGCGGCGATCCTCCCCACCGTAGGCCATGAATACTGGTTTGTTGATGCGATCGGCATTTTGCGCGGGCGACGTAGCCTGCAGCTGTGCCTTATCGCGATCTGGATCCCCCACCATAATCGGTGCGCGAAATTTCGCAAAATCGCTGTCGCTTAAGTCCGACCAGGTCACACTGTGAAAGAGCTGTAGATCAGTCACACCAACGTAGTTCACCGCGCATTGAAACAAATCGGGAGTTTTCACCAACGCCTGCATGGCGGCATAGCCACCATAACTCGCACCGAAAATACACATGCGTTTGGGATCGGCGATGCCCTGCTTCGCGGCCCAGTGCGCAGTGTCTGTGATGTCGTCTTGCATGGTCAAACCCCATTGTTTGAAGCTCGACAGCAAATGCTTCGCCCCCATACCCGTGGTACCGCGGAAATTCGGTTGGATAACGGCGTACCCACGCGACGCAAAGAACTGAGCTTCTGCATCCCATTTCCACGTGTAACCAGGAACCCAAGGGCCACCGTGCACGATCACGATGAGTGGCAAATTTCTCGCAGTAATCCCGCGCGGCGTGGTGAGCAAGGCAGTGAGAGGCAAATCGTCCCTAGCGGAAAACTTTACCACTCGCGATTCAGCCATTTGGGCGGGCTTAATCCACGGGCGCGAATCAATCAAGTACTCGAGCTTTCGTGTTCGGAAATCAAACAAGAATACTGTGCCCGGATTGCGATCACTGTACGAGAAAACAATCATGCGCCTGCCCTGCTCCGGCGGCACAAAGTAATTCACCGCGCCAGGTTGTGCCAGATCAATTTGGCGCTGGATAGCGGCCCACCCTTCGTCGATCCAGTGCACCTGCTCCCGTTCACCGTAGAACCGCGCACCAACGAGCTTCTTGGCGACCGGATCAAAAATCGGCGCGGACATGTCCACATCGTCACGACTAGCGAGAATCTGCTGCGCTTGGCCGCGCTCATCGAGACGCAACATTGCCACTGTCAGGCGAGACTTCGCCAACGCAACCGAGCCACGTTCGCGATAACCAAAACCGATGATTGATCCGTCGTAACCAATGGAGTGGGCCCAATTTTGCGGCTCACGAAAGTCAGCTTCACTCCACTTCAACCACTGCGATTTGTCGTCACGACGAAAGGAAACGCGTGAGGTCAATCCTTTAACGGATACTGCGCCACGAGGTAAGCCATCACGGTCTAATGCCCATTGCTGCACGTCCCCCGGGTTGTCGAAGCTGAGGAGCGTCTTTCGTGCGGTTCGAGTGTTGAGGCGGTACACGTCTGATGCGTCAAAGTTGCGCTCGTTCGAGGTCACTATGATGTCATCCGAACCATTGCTCACAGCCGCTTCGAACCGCGTGAAGCGCGGGCGCAAAATGGCAGCGCTTCCGTCACCAAATGGAAGCGCTAACCGGCGCGCCTGTGTGCCGTCTCTGTCAACCGCAAAGAGCCCCCCTGTTCTTCCGTAGTTTGAGCTTCCGACGGGATCGTAAACATTGCCGCTGACAAAAACGATGCGCTGCGAGTTGACCCAGTGAAACTCTACGACGTCTGCGTCGGGCAATGTCGCAATTACGTTTGACGTACGGCGTTCAATGTCGATGACAGCTAGACCAAGCCTTGCGCCACCCCGCGCAAGAAACGCTAAGTAGTTTCCGTCGGGAGAAAGCGTGGGACGCCAGACGTCTGGCAGCCGAAAAAAATCCTGCGCCGAGATGCTGCTTGGTGTGCCCGTAACGGCGACCTGTGCGGGCGCGACTCCAACGCAGAAAAACCACGCAGAGCACGTCAACAAAAATCGCCGGAGCAAATTCATGACGATAGTCTCGCGGACGTGACAGCGGATCCGAATGACTTTGCGACGAACGACGATTGGTCTGTACGAATGACGATGCGCAGAGCGTTATGCACTACATCTGCTTGAACAGGTGAAAGAAATGGCGACTGACTTTTAGAGTTTCCTTACACCCGCGCAGAACCAAAGAATGTTTCTCAACACCTTCGCGGGTGATTTTGGCGATGCGGTGCACGTTTACGATCGAACCGCGATGCACCTGCCAAAATGTTTCCGGATCCAATCCGTCGAGCAACTCACGCAAAGAAGTACGAATGAGGACGTCTTCTGTCTCCGTCACAACACGAGTGTATTTCGTATCGGATTGGAAAAAGATCACGTCGTCGACAGGAAACATTTTTACGTCCTGGCCGACCAACGCCTTAATCCATTTCAGTCGTTCGCTTGTGCTCGGCGTTTTCGAATTCAATAGGTGGATGACTGGCGTGACATCATCTGCCAGCATATCTACATCCCCGAGCAAGCGCTCCAAGGTCAGGGCCAACCGATCCTCTTCAATCGGCTTGAGCAGGTAATCCACCGCGCCGCGCTCAAAGGCCTCAATCGCGAATTGATCGTAGGCAGTGCAGAAGACAATCTTCGCTCGATCGCCAATTTCGCTCGCGACTTCGAGTCCACTCTTAACGGGCATACGAATATCGAGAAAGCAAACATCCGGCTGGGTTGCTTCAAACTTTTCCAGCGCGTCGGCCCCATTGACCGCTTCTGCCACAACTTCAAAGTGCTGGCTATGAAGCGCTAATAAATCGCGCATTCGCTCGCGCATCAACGGTTCGTCATCGGCAAATAGGCAGCGAATCTTGTCCATGAATAAGTAAATTTGTGCGAGTATTCGGTGACGGTTAGGAAGTGCCCAGTGGAAGTGAGAGCGTGGCGATACAGCCATGCGGAGTGTTTTGCATCAGCTTTACTTTTGCCGCATCACCGTAAATTGCTTGCAGTCGCTGCGCGATGTTTGAGAGGCCCAATCCACCGCCGGCATCTTTGCTATCTGTGGAGACAAAGCCGACACCAGTATCTGCCACCGTGACCACGACCGTATTTCCATCGACCTTGGCAGTAATGTCAATGCGCCCGCCATCAGCGGCAGGCTCAATGCCGTGCTTGATTGCGTTCTCGGCAAGGGTCATGACGAGCGCAGGCGGTAGGGCGAATTGCTCAACGGATGCATCTGCAGACACCGAGAAGCTCAGACGTCCTCCCATGCGCGTTTGCATGATCGCAAGGTATGCGCTAATCTGCTCGAACTCTCGTTTCAGCGCGCCCTTGTCGTCGCGCATCGACGGTATTGACATGCGCAAAAACCGAACGAGATGTCCGATAAGCTTTGCCGCATCCGGAGCCCCTTTCTGTGCGAGCTGCTGCGCTGATGCCAGCGTGTTGAACAGGAAGTGTGGCTCAATTTGCGCCTGCAACATGCGAAGTCGCGTTTCGGTCAACTGCCGCTGAATGTCGCTTTCCTTTACCTCGGTCGTCAGCAGTTTGTTGACGACCGCAACACGCTGTGCTCGCAAGTAGACAATCGCACCAACTACTGCCGCATAGAGCAACCCAGCGGACAGACCTGCCACGAGCATTGTCTGAAAGCGAAGGTAAAAAGTTTGCTGCAAATCGTTGCCGTAATAACGGTCAAGGGCAGCACCGATTAGAACCGCGATAAAGACCGCTGCGATGGGCGCAAACACGGAAATATGAATGAGTTTGCGAGACAGGCTGGCGTTGGGTGAGAACACTGGAAGAATCGCGAGTCCCACCAAAAAAAACAAAACGTTTAGCGCGGGCCATGCCTCAAAAAAGGCGATGTCAGGCACCAACCATGCCGCAGCGACAGCAAGCGCCAGCGCTAACGGAATGACCGCGAAGAGCCAGCGCCAGTGACGGCTGAACTCGACATTCCGAGCCTCGACATTCCCAGACCGCTCGCTAGGTGCTAGAAGCGAACGCGGGCGGTTCATGTCAGAACAACTGTTTTCCGAACCACCACGCCAGCGCAGCCATGAACGCAGACGCGGGAATGGTCAAAACCCACGCCCAGACAATACTTCCCGCGATGCCCCAACGAACCGCCGATACTTTGCGAGCGGCGCCAACGCCAACAATCGCGCCAGTGATTGTGTGAGTGGTCGACACAGGGATGCCAAAGCTTGACGCGATGAAGAGCGTGATCGCGCCGCCAGTCTCCGCACAAAAACCACCAACGGGCTTGAGTTTGGTGATTTTCTGTCCCATCGTTTTCACGATGCGCCATCCGCCAAATAGCGTGCCCAGTGAAATCGCGATGTAGCAGCTAATCACGACCCACGACGGAAGCGTTTTCACGTCCTTCGTGGCCAATCCAGCGATGATGAGCAGCAGCCAAATAATGCCCATGGTTTTCTGCGCGTCATTGCTTCCGTGGCCGAGACTGTATAGGCCACATGAAACCAGCTGTCCACGACGGAACCACTTGTCAATTCGGCCGGGAGTGGCGCGGCGAAAAATCCACGCGATCAAGAGCATGAGCAAAGCACCCAGCGCAAAACCCATGAGTGGTGCCACCACAATAAACATGACCGTTTTGCCCAACGGACCGAACAGGCCGCCGCCGACAAGCGCCGCCATTCCACCCTTTGCCACTCCCGCGCCAACCATGCCGCCAATTAACGCATGTGACGACGATGACGGAATGCCGTAGAACCAGGTCACGACGTTCCAGGCAATCGCTCCGACCAACGCACCGAAGATAACGTGCGTGTCCACAATGGACGGTTCAACCATTCCCTTTCCAATGGTCGCGGCGACGTGCAAACCAAAGACGAAGTACGCCAAGAAATTAAAGCACGCAGCCCAGATCACAGCGTGCCCAGGTCGTAACACGCCCGTAGACACGATCGTGGCAATCGCATTGGCGGCGTCGTGGAAGCCGTTCATGAAGTCGAACGCGAGCGCGAGTACGACCAACAAAATAATCACCCAAAGGGCGACAGCGGTGGGTTCCATAGAGGTTCTCGTCCGCCGGCTACGCGTTTTCGATCACAATGCCCTGCATCACGTTGGCCACGTCCTCGGCCCGGTCCGTGATGGTCTCCAACAGCTCGTATATTGCTTTGAGTTTGATGAGTTGCACGGCGTCTTTTTCGGTACGGAACAATTTTGAAATCGCGCTGCGCATCACGCGGTCCGCGTCGGATTCCAAGCGATCAATTTCTTCGCAGATTTTTAGGATCGCAGCGGCGTTTTCCATGTTTGACAACATGGCCACGGCAGATTTCACGCGCTCACCACATTGCAAGCAAATTTCCGCAAGCTGTTTCGCCTCGGCTGAAACCGTCTTAATGTCATACAACGACACCGATTCTGCCGCGTCTTGCATGAGATCAAGCACATCGTCCATGTTGGATATGAGCTGGTGAATTTCTTCACGATCCAGTGGCGTGATAAACGTTTTGTGCAGCAGCTCGATGGTTTCGCGTGTGTATTTGTCGCCGCGCTTTTCGATCGCATCGATGGCGTCAGCATGGTCGCGCAAATCGGTAGCGCCCTCGCCCAACGCATTCATCAGTGCCACAAGCTCCTTACCGCCCTCGACGATTTCGTGTGCATGGAGATTGAAGAGCTCGAAAAAGCGCCCTTCTTGAGGCATGAAGCGACCAAACATTCGCGTTCCCTTTGAGTTGTTTTAATGACGATGCTGCCGCGATTCTAGTGCAGTCTGCCCTCGGCAAACTGACACGACTCTAGCCATTTCGAACGATGGTTTCGCCATATTCGGCGATCAATTCGGACAATTTGCGAATCGTGAGCGGCGCGGAGCCTTCGGCCTTGTTGTTGGCCACGACAAACGATTGCTGACGCGACGCAGCCGCTTCGAGCATCAAGGCTGCAACTTGCGCCCGCCCTCGAGGATCCTCGTCTACCAGCACGCTGAAGGGCGCATAGCGCTCCTTCGCTTCCTCATACTTTAAGCCCGAATGCAAACTCCAACGAATCACCAGTGGCAGATGGCCTGCCTCACGCCAGAACCGACCCTGCGCCTCGGCTTGCGGCATGCGCGCGTGAATTCCGATGCAATGCGTTGCACCACCCGCACACAATGCGGCAAGATAATCCTCGGTCAAAAGCTCAGGATCTCGCAGCTCAACCGCATAAACGGTGGGGCCAGAAAGTTTCGGTAGCGATAGCAAAAACTCTGCGAGTGCATCGGCGAAACGCTGCGGCGCCTTTGTAAAACGCGGACCCATCGG
>DAINAJ010000002.1:52437-54932 GCA_036733505.1 Casimicrobium sp. | reverse complement strand
CTGACTTGGCCCGGAATCAGCAGGCTCGGATGCGTGACGAACACGTCAAACTCGCCCGCCGGTAAATTTTCAAGGACCGCTGATCCGCCTCTGCCCGTCTTGTTGAACCACGGCGTATCGACGACGTAAATATGCGCACTCATCCAGTCGTGCAGCAAGCACTGAATCGTGATTTGCCCCAATTTATCCAGCAACACAGGTTCGGGTTCGCGACGGGTGTACACCTTGTGCTCGAACGCGCTCGGGCCGGATAACACTTTTACGTGATGTTCGGTGCGATCACGGTTAGGCAAACGAAGTTTTGTGCCCGCTTGCATGACGCTGACGAAAGGCTCAAACTTGAAGTACGACTGCTCCACCATCGCGGTGGCACCGACCTTCACAGCGGGGGCTTTGCCGCCGACTGGTAACGCGTACACCACTGCGTTGGGCACAGGTTCGCCCTTACGGTCCTTGATCTGAATGGCGATGGTGCCCGCCGTCGCCGGCGCAATCGCCGTCAGCAGCCACACCGCCACTGCGGTACACAAACACGACAAGCGCTTGAAATTCATAGTTGCTTTCATTGATCCATGAGGTGAGTACATCGGCGGCTCTTTGCGTCTGCAGCAAGCGCAAATCTACGTTAACTTTGCATTCATGTCATCCACTCTTCAATTCTGGGCAATTCGGCTATGGGCTGCCCCAGTCACGCTCTGTGCTCTGCCACTGCTGCCGCTGGCGCTCTGGCACAGCAACTGGCGAGTCAACGTGGGCGTTGTGGAGGTTACGAGCCCAGCGCTGAATTGGTTTTTGCAGGGGCCGTGGTTTCGAGCACTTTCTGGCGATGCGGGCTTTTCAGCGGCAACCATCGGGCACGTCGTGATTGCTCGGAATTCTGCGTGCATGACCTGCTGTCGTGCGCACGAGCATGCGCATGTGCGGCAATGCGAGCGCTGGGGCGTCTTGTTTCCGCTGGCCTACGTCGTCGCCGGGCTTTACGCTGCGTTCAGAGCGCGGCGATTTACGGCGTATTACTGGGACAACGCTTTCGAGCGTGAAGCGCGGGCAGCGGAGGACTATCTTCCCAAAGCTTAATTATCAGCTTTTAAGGCTCATCGACCGCCAGGCGGTCGTTTCGGCGTATTTTTTATAATAGTCGATAACGTCAATAAAATGACGTAAACCGCCGTCTGGCGGTCGTTAGCGATGAAAAGTCATTGGAACCAAAGCGACGCGTAGAGCAACAAGTTTCCCAAGTAATGCTCGCCGTTCAGCGCTCATTGCTCGCCGTTCACTGCTCACTGCTCACCGTCCCAACCCGGCAACACCGCAATCAAATCATGCTCCGTGGCTTCGACCACAGTCACGCGCGCGATGTCGCCTACCTTGAGGCTTTCGCCGTTTTGCACGTGCACCATGCCGTCGATCTCGGGCGCGTCGGCCCAAGAGCGCGCCACCGCGATGTTGTCTTGCACGTCATCAACGATCACTTCGATTTCGCGACCGATCTTCGCCCGCAGACGCGCTTCTGAAATCTCCGCTTGCACTTCCATGAATCGCTCGCGTCGCTCTTCTTTCACTTCGTCGGGCAATTGATCCGGCAAGTCGTTCGCCGTCGCGCCGTCCACTGGCGAGTACGCAAAGCAGCCGACGCGATCAAGTTGCGCCTCTTGCAAGAAATCTAGGAGCTCTTCGAACTCAGATTCCGTCTCGCCGGGAAAGCCGACGATGAACGTGGATCGAATCGTTAAGTCAGGGCATGCTTTACGCCATTCGCGAATGCGCTCGATGTTCTTCTCGCCGCTGGCGGGGCGTTTCATGAGCTTCAAAATGCGTTGGCTCGAATGCTGAAACGGCACGTCGAGATACGGCAACACACGCCCGCCCGACGCGACGCTGCTTTGCGCCATCAACGGAATCACGTTGTCCACTGTCGGGTACGGATACACGTAGTGCATACGCGTCCACACGCCGAGCGTACCGAGCGCTTCGGCCAGCTCGAGCATGCGCGTTTTCATCGGCTTGCCGTTGACGAAATCCGTGCGGTACTTCACGTCGACACCATACGCCGACGTGTCCTGCGAGATCACCAAAAGTTCTTTCACGCCGGACTTCACGAGGGACTCTGCTTCGCGCATTACCTCGCCAATCGGGCGGCTCACCAAATCGCCGCGCATCGACGGAATAATGCAGAAGCTGCAACGATGGTTGCAGCCTTCCGAAATCTTTAGATACGCATAGTGCTTCGGCGTGAGTTTCACGCCGTGATCGGGCACCAAATCGATGAACTTGTTGTGCGGTTTCGGCAGGTGCAAATGCACCGCGTCCATCACTTCGTTCGGTGCGTGCGGGCCGGTAACGGCGAGCACTTTCGGGTGAATGTTCCGAATGAAATCGCCGTCTTGCTTCGCGCCGAGACAGCCGGTCACGATGACCTTGCCGTTTTCGGCGATAGCCTCGCCAATCGCGTCAAGCGACTCCGCCACGGCGTCGTCGATAAAGCCGCAGGTGTT
>DAINAJ010000002.1:50692-52337 GCA_036733505.1 Casimicrobium sp. | reverse complement strand
TCACTTTTTGGAATCAGCGCCCGGAAAACCTGGGAAGGTGAAGCCCGGAAAGAACTGCTTGGTGCTTTCTTTCATTTTTTCTTGCATGTCGAGAAACATCTTGCTCGACTGCTCAAGGTAGTTGCCCATCACGCCTTGCATCGCGGGTGCTTGCAGCGTCATGAACTGCTGCCACACGTCGGAGCCTACTTTCGTAGGGTCGCTGCCGACGCCGCCGAGCATGGGCCCACCCTGCTCAGCCATCTTCTTCTGGAAATCGGTGAACGCGCGCACGTTCTGCTCGAACAATCCACCCACCACGCCTTGCATGGCGCCGCCGTAGAAACGGATCATTTGCGCCAACATCTCGTTGGAGAACATCGGTACGCCCGCAGCCTCTTCTTCGAGAATAATCTGCAACAAAATCGCGCGCGTGATTTCGTCATTGGTCTTGGCGTCGCGCACTTCAAAAGGCAAATTGCTCACCACCATATGCTTGACGTCGGTCAGCGTGATGTAGCCGCTCGTTGCCGTGTCATAAAGGCGGCGATTCGGATATTTTTTGATGATGCGAATCGCAGCGCGCGAGCCCGCCGTTGAACGGGTGCTCGCTTTAGGGGAATCGGTTCCAGCCTTGGTGGCCATGTGAATGGTCCTTTTTTTGTGCGGTGCGCCATTGTAGAGCAGGCGCACAGGCCTTGTGTAGCCTTGCTCCCAAGCGAAAGCGGCATCTGGCGACATCGCGAGTTTCGCCCATGAAACGCCCAGATTTTGTAGCACTAGCTCTAAATTGTTGCATCGCAACAAAATGTGCTTGACATGGGGTATGCATGCACATAACATTCATTTTGTGCACCGCAGCAATCGAATGAAACAAGTGATTCGGAACCGCTGCGTAACCCTTAACCACTCAGGAGATACCCAATGATTCCAGCATTCGAACAAATCGCAGAAATGAACCGCGCTTACTTTGCAAACGTCCTCAAAGGCGTTGACGCTGCTGTTGCTTACAGCAACAAAGCTTCGGCTTTCGGCGTAAAAGCTGCAAACGACTTCGCTGCTTCCACCGCTGCTGACCTGCACGCTCTGGCTGCAGTTAAGTCCCCAGCCGACCTCGTCCCATTGCGCGCTAAGCAAATGGAAGAGAAAGCTGACTGGGCCACCACGACCGGCCGTCAAGCGCTTGACCTGATGTCCGCTGCTCAAACCGAAGCGATGCAATTCGCTGAAGCCCAAGCTGCTGAAGCTGCTAAGAGCTTCGTTGCAAACGTAGACAAACTTGCTAAAGCTGCCCCACAAGGCATGCCTGGTGCTGAGTACGCTGTTTCGGCAATGAAAGCTGGCGTTGAGACGTCGATGGCTGCATTCGAAACCGTTGCTAAAGCAACCAAAGAAGGCGTTGAATACGCTGGTACGCAAGTTAAAGCAGCTGCTAAAGCAGCTCCTAAGCGTAAGTAATTCCAAGCGGAAAAGCGCCAGAGCTGGAAACCAGCCGGCGCTTATTCTGTAGATACGGGATCGTGCCGATCTCGCCTAACCAGGTGGGACCGCGACACCCTTCGTCGTGAGACGCTACACGTGTCTCCCCCGACGTCGACTCGATGATTGTCCGCCCTCCTCCCGGTTTAACCGAGACAATCACGAAGTCCCTCCAGCCCGCCCGGCT
>DAINAJ010000002.1:20946-50592 GCA_036733505.1 Casimicrobium sp. | reverse complement strand
TGATGACGTCCAAATTTTGCTGCTCTCACTTTCAGCTTTTGGCCTCTAACGACAGTCCAGCGGCGTTTACAAGCGAAAAACCTAAAATATCGACTAAGCGCCAAATGAAGCTACAAGCCCCGCGGGCTAGTCGCTCAACTAGTCAAGCTGTACGCCCAGTCGCTTAATGATCCCGCCCCACTTTTTCATGTCCGCGTCAAGCATGGTTTTGAATGATGCCGCGCTGCCGCCACCTGGGGCCATACCTGCTTTGACTAACCGTTCTTTGATCTCCGGGTCGGCGAGCACAGCGCTAACGTCCGCATTGATTTTGTTAACGACATCTGCCGGCATGGACGATGGGCCGAACAGGCCGTTCCAGGCGACGGCCTCAAAGCCCTTCACGCCACTTTCCGCGATGCTCGGCAGCTCTTTGAGCGAATCGAATCGTCCGCTGCTGGTCACCGCGATCTGGCGAATCTTTCCGCTTTGAACGTGAGGTGCGATGCCGGACGCGACCGCGAACAGCATTTGTGTATCGCCGTTCGCCGTGGAGAGCGCCGCGGGAGGCGAACCATTGAATGGGATGTGTTGTGCGTCAATGCCAGCTTCGGACTTGAAAAGCTCCATCGCGAGGTGCGACGAAGAACCGTTGCCGACGCTCGCGTACGAGAGCTTACCGGGGTTGGCTTTGGCGTAGGCAACGAGTTCGGCGACGTTCTTAATCGGCAGCGCTGCATTCACAGCGAGCACGTTGGGCTGCGTCGAAGTGACGACAATCGGCACCAAGTCTTTCACCGTGTCGTACGGCATTTTTTTGTAGAGAAACGGGCCGTATGCGGTGGGGCCGGGAAAGCCGATCACCACCGTATGGTTGTCGGTCGATTTGGCCGCGATGTCTACGCCAATCATGCCGCCCGCGCCCGGTTTCGGATCGACAACGACCGCTTGGCCCCATTTGTCTTTGAGCTTTTCGCTCAGGATGCGCGACACAAAATCAAGCGACGAGCCCGCAGGTGCGGGCACCACGATGCGCACAGTCTTGGTGGGCCAAGCTTGGGCCATTGAAAGCGGAGCGATCAACGCGGTGGACGAAGCCGTCAACGCGAGAATGAGCGAGCGAAGTTTCATGATTAGCGAATTCAACGTTGTGAGAACGCAAGCGTAGCGCAACGCGACAGGCGTGTCGTCAATAATCGAGCCAAGAACGTGATACGGCTAACCCCACTGGAGACTGCATGACCGCCCCTAAGAAATTTTCTGTGCCGCAACTTACGGAGTTCACAAGCACGCTATTCAAAGCCGCCGGCATGGATGCCGAGAAGGCGGACTGCGTGGCGCGCTTGCTGATTCTCACCGACATGATGGGCCGCCGCACGCATGGGCTGGCTATTTCGCCGCTGTACTTGGCCGACATCAAATCCGGCGGGTTGCAGACGCGCGGGGAGCCGAAAGTGCTCAAAGACTTAGGTGCGACGGTTGTTTGGGATGGTGGCTATTTGCCCGGTTTGTGGCTCATGAATCGTGCGATAGACATTGCGATGGAGCGCGCAAAAACAATGGGCGTGGTGACGTTCGCGATCCAGAAATCGCATCACATCGGGTGCCTCGCAGCGCACGCGAAACAAGCGGCGGACAACGGTTTCGTCGCGATCATCGCGAACTCAGACCCCGCCGGAAAGCGTGTCGCACCGTACGGCGGCACAGAAGCTCTGTTCACGCCGAACCCATACGCCATCGGCTACCCCGGCCCTGAGCATCCGGTGCTCGTTGACATTTGCGCATCCATCACGACCGTGTCGATGACGCGGCAAAAATTCGCAGCAGGCGAATCGTTTGAACATCCGTGGCTGTTGGATGCAGACGGCGTACCGACGACCAATCCGGCGGTCTTGGAGAATGCCGAGCCACGCGGTTCGTTGCAGCTTTTAGGCGGGCAAGAATATGGGCACAAAGGCTTCGGAATGGCGCTCATGATCGAGGCGCTTTCACAAGGCTTGTCGGGCCACGGCCGCGCGGACGCGCCCAAAGGCTGGGGCGGAAACACGTTCCTGCAAGTCATTAATCCCGAGTTTTTCGCGGGTAGCGAGGCGTTCATCGAACAAACCGATTTCCTGTCGGAGCAATGCCGGGCCAACCGCCCAATTGACGCCGCCAAACCCGTGCGCATGCCGGGCGATCAAGCGGCCGTGTTGCAGGAAACCGCGATCAGGGAGGGTCTGAGCTACCCGGACGTGGTGTGGCAGTCTCTCGCCGGATACGCTGACGTTTTGGGCGTTGCGCTGCCGAAGTAGCAGTAGGCGCGGCATCCACCGTGCCTACAAATAGCCTCAACTCAACAAAAACCGTAGCGGCACCATCACCAGTTCCGGGAACACAATCAACAGCGCCATGACGACCACTTGCGATAGCAAGAACGGCCACACGCCTTTGATTACTTCATGCATGGGAATTTTGCCAACGCCACACACGACGTTTAGCACCGTGCCCACCGGTGGCGTGAGCAATCCGATCGCGTTGTTGATGATGAACAACACTCCGAAGTAAACCGGATCGATACCGGCGCTGCGCACCAGTGGCATCAGAACCGGCGTCAAGATGAGTACCGTCGGCGCAAAGTCGAGCGCGGTGCCCACGATGAACACCAGCAACATGAGCATCGCCATCAACAGCATTTTGTTCTGCTTAAACGGCTCCATCAGGTCAACAATTTGCGCAGGGATGTTCGCAACCGTGATGAGCCAGGCTGAGACCAACGCGGCAGCCACGAGGAACATCACAACCGCCGAGGTTTTTCCAGCGTTGAGGATGAGCTGATACAAGTCCTTGAACTTCAGTTCGCGATAGATAAACAACCCTACAAAGAGCGAATACACCACCGCCACAACGGCCGCTTCGGTCGGAGTAAAGATTCCCGCCTTCATGCCACCGATGATGGCGACAGCCAGCAAGTAAGCCCAAAACGCGTTCGCCGTTACCTTGAGCTTTTCACGCATCGGAACGCGCGGCGCGACGTGGACGTTGTCATTGCGCGCCACGATCCACCACGTCAGAACGAGCGCGAGACCCATCAAAATGCCAGGGAAAATCCCCGCCATGAAAAGCTTGGAAATCGAGACGCCGCCGATCACACCAAACAAAATAAAGCCAATAGACGGCGGAATGACCGGCGCAATAATGCCCCCCGCAGCGATCAATCCCGCCGAGCGATCCATGCGGTAGCCGGCACTCTTCATCATCGGCATCAACACCGCAGCCAACGCGGCGGTGTCCGCAACGGCAGAGCCCGACAAACTGGCCATCACAATCGCGGCAAACACTGCAACATAACCCAAGCCGCCGCGGAAGTGCCCGACCCACACCATTGCCGAGTTCACGATGCGACGGCTCAGCCCGCCCGCGTTCATAAGCTCGCCCGCGAGCATAAAAAACGGCACCGCCATCAGCGGAAAGTTGTCTGCTCCACTGATCAAATTTTGCGAAATAATTTGCGTGTCAAAGGTGTTGAGGTGCAGCATCAGCGCCACGCCTGACACGATCAGCGAGAAAGCCAACGGCATTCCCAGCGCCATCGCGGCCAGAAGCGAAACGACGAAAACGAGAATCGTCATTTCACCGCTCCCGAGTTACCTGAGGCACCCATGTTGTGCTGCATATGCGGCGTCGCGTCGTCTTCCGAATCGTGCACTTGAATCAGCTCGTCGTCCGAAATCTTGCCTGCAGCCAAACGTACCAACTTACCGACGAGCATCAAGCCCATCGCAATGCTCGCGACATAGCCGACGCCATAGACCCAGCTCATGGGGATTTCTAAAACCGCTGACATCGTAGTCGCGTTGATATGGTGCTGTCGCCACGTTCCGTAAAACATCAACGCGCAGCAGCCAAGCATCAACACATTGGAAATCGCAAAGCAGGTTTTCTTACCGGCGCGCGGCAACATACGCACGACCGAATCAAGACCGAGGTGCGCGTTTTCACGCATCGCAATCACCGCACCGAGAAACGTGATCCAAATGAATAAGAACCGCGACAGCTCCTCGGAGCTGATGATGCCCGCGTTAAAGCCGTAGCGCAGCACCACGTTGCCAAACACCATGACCACCATCGTCGAGAGCATCACGACTAGCGTGACCTCAGCGAGCTTGAAGAACAGATCGTTGATTTTTTTCATGAGCAGAAAATAAAAACGCGCATGACTTCAGAACAAAGGCATGCGCGTTGGTGAACGGAACCGACGAACTATTTGACCGCTTCAATCGCTTTCAAAAGCGCCGCGCCGTTCTTTTCACCAAATGTCTTAGCGATCGGATCAGAAACAATCTTTTGGAACGGAGCCATGTCGACGGTCTCCACGACTTGCATCCCGGATTTCTTGAGGTCAGCGATCACTTTGCTCGCGTTCTGTGCGTTCAAGTTGCGCTGGTAGGTCGCGGCTTCACGCGCGGCGTCGACCATGATCTTTTGGTAGTTCGCTGGCAGGCTGTCGAACTTCGTTTTGTTCATCGCAACGATGAGTGGCGAGTAAATATGGTTACTCACCGTCAGATGCTTTTGCACTTCGTAGAACTTCGACGACCATGTCACGTTGATCGGGTGCTCTTGTGCGTCAAAGGTGCCCGTTTCGAGCGCCGTGTAGAGCTCGGAAATTGGCATCGGCGCAGGGTTCATGCCCAGCAATTTGAACGCCTGGATGTGATACGGGTTGGGTGTGGAGCGAATCTTGAGCCCCTTCAAGTCGTCCGGTGTACGCACCGGACGCTTGTTGTTGGTGAACGCGCGCCAGCCGTTCTCCCAATACGCCAATCCCTTAATGCCGTGCGCGCCAAGCTCGTTCAGCACGCCTTGCCCAATGGAGCCGTCAAGGACGTTGTACGCATGTTGCGCGCTACGGAATACGAAAGGCAGTTCGAGCGCGGCGGTATTAGACACGATGCCGTTGTGGTTCGACGCACCGTTGGACACGATATCAATCGTGCCGCCGCGCATACCATTAATCATGGCGGCGTCGTTACCCAGCTGATTTGACGGGTAGATCGTAATCTCAATGTCGCCGTTGGTGCGCGCCTTGACCAGCTCCGCCATCTTGACGGCAGCTGCGTGCTGCCCGTCAGTGGTGTTCACAGCGTGGCCAAACTTTAGGTTGTATTTGGCGGCGAATGCGCCCGTGCTCAGTCCGGCGATTGCAAACGCTACGAACAAACGTGAAAACTTCATGACTATCCTCCTGAATTGATGGTCGCACCGGGCTCGCAGCATTTTCTACGAGCGCGCATTTGGACCTGACGTTGATTTATCTGTCGCGGTCTCCTCGTTTGAACGTCGACAAACAACCGCGACGAGATTCTCGCATGCCATTGCTTGTGCGTTTATCGCACGATGCAGAAATTCTGATTTTGGAACGCTTGCCACAGTGAAACCGACGCTAGGTAGGCGCGACATCAGTCGCCCTAAACGACGAGGGCTTTACGGCTGGTTTAATGCGACGGATGTCGCGCCCACATCGCTAAACACGCTCAACAATTAGTGCGATGCCCTGTCCGACACCGATACACATCGTGCACAGCGCGTAGCGACCGCCAGTGCGATGCAATTGGTTGACAGCGGTGGTGACGAGTCGCGCGCCGCTGGCGCCGAGCGGATGCCCCAGCGCGATTGCACCACCATTGGGATTGACGCGAGCGTCATCGTCAGCGATGCCTAGGTCACGCAGCACCGCGAGGCCCTGCGCGGCGAATGCTTCGTTAAGCTCAATCACGTCCATCTCCGCGAGCGTCAGCCCCGTCAAGGCGAGCACCTTGCGCGCAGCCGGCGCGGGGCCAAAACCCATGATGCGCGGCGCGACGCCGGCCGTGGCCATGCCGACGACACGTGCGCGTGGCGTGAGGCCGTTTTTCGCAGCAGAGACTTCGTTGGCCAGTAGCAGCGCGCACGAACCATCGTTCACGCCCGATGCATTGCCCGCAGTCACCGTGCCGTCTGGGCGAACCACGCCTTTGAGTTTTGCGAGCGATTCAATGGACGTATCGCGGGGATGTTCGTCTTTGGAGACGATGATCAGGTCGCCCTTTTTCTGCGCGATCGAAACGGGCGTGATCTCAGCGTCGAAGAACCCTGCAAGCTGCGCTTTCACAGCGTTCTGCTGCGAGCGCAACGCCATACGATCCTGCGATTCACGATCAATTTTGAAATCCGTAGCGACGTTCTCGGCGGTCTCTGGCATCGAATCAACGCCGTATTTTTCTTTCATCAGTTTGTTGATGAAGCGCCAGCCAATCGTCGTGTCGTACACCGCGTTGCTGCGGCTAAACGCGCTGTCCATCTTTGGCATGACAAATGGCGCGCGGCTCATACTCTCAACGCCGCCTGCGATCATCAGATGCGCTTCGCCGCTGCGGATCGCACGTGCCGCCGTCCCCACAGCGTCCATACCGGAACCGCACAGACGGTTGATAGTTGCGCCGGGCACCTCAAGCGGCAGTCCCGCAAGCAGCGACGACATGTGCGCGACGTTGCGGTTATCTTCGCCCGCTTGGTTGGCGCAACCGTAGAGCACGTCTGTTACCGCGGCCCAATCGACATTGGGATTGCGCGCCATCAAGGCGCGAATCGGAATCGCCCCAAGGTCATCCGTGCGCACAGACGAGAGCGCGCCGCCGTAGCGTCCGATGGGCGTGCGAATGGCGTCACAGATGAAGGCTTGGGTCATGGCGAAATCCTGAATTATTTTGAACGGCAACGGCTATTTTCCATCAGCCGCGCGTGGCACGAATCAATATGTTTCCAAATGCAAGCGCCCGTCGCGCTTGAGATCCGCGTGCAGCGTTTGCCAATCCATGCCGTGCGCAATCGCGGCGTCGCGCAACACTTCGAGCACGCCGGTTTCCATTCCTTTGAGGCCACAGACGTAGATGTAGGTATTGGCGTCTTTAAGTAATGCCGCTATGTCCGCAGCGCGCTCACGCATCAAGTCCTGTACGTAACGCTTCGGTTGATTCGGGGTCCGTGAGAACGCGAAATTGATGTCGATGAAATCTTTCGGCAGATTCATGAGCGGGCCGAAGTACGGCAACTCTTTTTGCGAACGCGCGCCGAAGAACAGCATGAGTTTGCCGCCTTCGCTTTTGCCGACACGGCGGCGGCGGCGCTCAGTCATCGCGCGCATCGGTGCGCTACCGGTGCCGGTGCAGATCATGAGCAAATTGGTGTTCGCGTGGTTTGGCATCAAGAAGCTGGTGCCGAACGGGCCGATGACTTGCACCTTGTCGCCCTTTTGCAAATCGCACACGTAGTTCGACGCAACGCCGCGCACGGGTTTGCCGTCGTAGTCTTCGGTGACGCGTTTCACCGTGAGCGAAATGTTGTTGTAGTTCGGGCGCTCGCCGTCACGGGGGCTGGCGATTGAATATTGGCGCGCATGATGAGCACGGCCGTGCGCATCGACGCCCGGCGCGATGATGCCAATAGATTGGCCTTCGAGCACGGGAAACGGCGTGCCACCGAAATCGAGGACGATGTGGTGCGTGTCGCTCTCGGTGCCGAGTTCAGTAACACGAAAATTGCCGCTGACGGTCGCGACGACCGGCGCCTTGTGGCCGTACAAATTGACGTAAGGATGCGCAGCGGACCACGGCGGCACCGTGGAGCCGGACACCACGGAGATGGCTGAGTTTGCTTGCGACAGCTCCTCGGCTTCCGCCACTGGTTGCGCGCTCGAAGCAGCGGCGCTGCTCGTCGCGACGGCTCCGTCTGGCAACGGCTTTTCTGGCGGCAATTCGTCCCACGTCAATTGTTCCGCCGTCGTGTATGCGGCGATCTTGAGCACAGTGCGCCAGTTGTCGATCGAGCCAGTCGGGCATGGCGAAATGCAGGCCATGCAGAAGTTGCATTTGTCTGCATCAACCACGTAATTGCGCGAATCGTGCGTAATCGCATCCACCGGGCATGCCTCTTCGCAGGTATTGCAACGAATGCAAATTTCCGGGTCAATCAGGTGCTGTTTGAGCGCTTCGGTCGCAACGATTTCGGTCATGGCAAATCCTCTGTAGAGCCTCTTTTTACCGCAGGTCGTGCGCGGCGGACGGCTCGCAAAACACATCTGTAACCCGCGTACAGCTTTTTAGCTCCAACGACCAGCCAGCAGTCATTTCAACGCTCATAACGCACATGTCGACTAACGCAATTATTGGACTGTAAGGTCCAACCAGCTGTCGCTAAAGCCAAAAAGCCGTAAGTGTGCTGCGCATACATTTGTACGCTCACGAGCAGCTCCTGTGCCGCGCCAATCCAAACTGCGGGAGCCGCAGAAGCCGCGATACCCGTGGCTTCCGACCGCTCCCACAGATAAACGAACCAACGCGCCTAGTTAAACCGCACGTAATCAAAGTCCACGGGCTGCCGATTGATGCCCATCACCGGCGGCGCGATCCAGCCTGCGAACTTGCCGGGCTCCACCACGCGCCCCATGAGCGAGGCCACGAACGCGCGATCTTCGGCGCTTGGCAGCCAACGCTTTTCGTTTGCGGCAAATTCAACTTCAGAAACCAATCGCCCTTCTGGGCTTACTTTTACGCCAGCGAGCATGCCAATCTTGCGGTTGAATGCCTTATGCGGCGCGACGAGACGGAACGGAATGCCGGCCTTCTCGATGACTTTGTTCCAACGGCCCACGCCACCGACCGAATCCTTGATGTAATCGTCGCGCAGCACTTCGTTCAGCGCATTGAGCATCGGCACTTGACGCTCGGCGAGGACGTCGCCCTGTACGGACAACACGCCGTACGTGCGGCCCTGCAATTGGTGATCGTCGTCGCGTTTGGTCTCTTCAAAACGACCTTTGAGGCCCGAGTTGTAGAAGATTGCGGCGTTGCTCGATTCGTCGGCACCGAAGAGATCGATGGTCACGCTGAAGTGGAAATTCAAATAGCGCTGAATCGTTTCGAGATCAATGGCGCCCGCCGCGCGGACTTTCGCGGGGTCATCAGTCTTTAATTGGTTCATCACCTCACAGGTGCGCGCGATGACCCGCGAGATACCGCTCTCGCCCACAAACATGTGATGCGCCTCTTCGGTGAGCATGAATTTCGTGGTGCGCGCGAGCGGATCAAAACCACTTTCGGCAAGTGCGCACAACTGGAATTTTCCGTCCCGATCCGTGAAGTAAGTGAACATAAAAAACGCCAACCAGTCCGGCGTTTTTTCGTTGAACGCGCCGAGGATGCGCGGGTTGTCAGCATCGCCCGAGTTACGTTGCAACAGTGCATCGGCTTCTTCGCGACCGTCGCGGCCGAAGTGTTTGTGCAGCAAGTAGACCATCGCCCAGAGGTGACGGCCCTCTTCCACGTTAATCTGGAAAAGATTGCGAAGGTCGTACATCGACGGCGCGGTCAACCCAAGGTGACGCTGCTGCTCAACTGACGCGGGCTCCGTATCGCCCTGAGTCACGATGATGCGGCGCAGATTCGCGCGATGCTCGCCTGGCACGTCTTGCCACGCGGCCTCGCCCTTGTGCTCGCCGAAGTGGATATTGCGGCCCTCTTCCTTTGGGTTCATGAAAATGCCCCAACGGTAGTCGGGCATTTTGACGTGACCAAATTGCGCCCAACCGGACGGATCAACGCTCACTGCCGTGCGTAGATACACGTCATGGTTCATCGCGCCCTCGGGGCCCATGTCGTTCCACCACGAAAGGTAGTTTGGCTGCCAATGCTCAAGCGCACGTTGCAACGTTTTGTCCTCAGACAGATTGACGTTGTTAGGAATTTTTTCGCTGTAATTGATACCGGTGTTCATGCTCGTGCTCCAAATAATTTTTCGTCAGCTGTTGGTCAAACGCGGTTGAAATCAAACTGCGTTTTTTCGCCTTTGCCATAAAGCTTGAGTGCGCCTTTTTCACCGACCGCATTAGGCCGCTGGAAAATCCAGTTTTGCCATGCGGTGAGGCGACCAAACACACGCGTCACCATGTTCTCGGTGCCGTTGAAACGCAGGTTCGCTTCCATGCCCGTCAAAGCGTCCGGCGACATCGCGGCGCGCTCTTCCAGCGCAATGCGCACTTCGTCGGTCCAATCAATGTCGTCGGGAGCCGATGTGACAAGGCCCAACGCTAGCGCCGCATCAGCATCCAAGGAAGTCCCCGCTTTCGCGCGAACGGCTTCAAGCGCCGGTACCTCTTCATAGAAACGACGCGCAAGACGAGGCTGTCCGGTTGCCATTGGCAGCAAGCCAAAGTTCACGTCCGACACCGTAATCAACGGTGCCTTTGCGGCATCATCCGGCAACGCGAGCATGTAGCTACGATCACACGCCAGCGCGAGTTCGAGGAACGATCCCGCAAAGCACGAGCCCGTTTCGATCAACGCAAACAGGCTGCGTGACGACACATCAATTCGAGAGAACGTGCGGCGCATCAGGCCAATCGTTTCGCGAACCAACCAATGATCTTTGTGCTTCATCATTGTCGCGTCACTCGCGAGCACCGCCGCTGCATCACCTTCGGTTTTGATGATCCATGTGCCGATATCGAGCTCGTTGGTTCGCATCGACAAAATCGCGTCATCCAATTCACGCGTCATCGCCAACGGCCACCAAGCGGCACCAGCAGCTTCAATTTCCGCAATCGTTTCGGGTTGTTTGCCCACCGGCGCCTTGACCGTGAACGTCGCGTTACGTTTTGCGCGATCAATATCCACGGTGACGTTCGCATAGCGCAATGCATCCGGCGAGTCGGTGCGCTCAACGCGAGCCAGCGCGACGCCTTTTCCGTCGGCCGGGCGATCACTTTTCGCTGCCAACTCAAGCGCACGTTCACGCACCTTTTGCGCGAACACTGCAGGCTTGGCGATTTCGTCTACCAAACGCCAATCCTTCGCTTTTTGGCCACGTACGCCCTCGGTTGTCGTGCAGAAAATGTCCGCAAGGTCGTGGCGCACATGACGCTTGTCGGTAACCCGCGTTAAGCCGCCGGTACCTGGCAGCACGCCCAACAAAGGCACCTCTGGCAACGATACCGACGACGAACGGTCATCGACCAACAAAATTTCGTCGCACGCCAGTGCAAGCTCGTAGCCGCCGCCCGCACACGCACCGTTCACAGCCGCCAAAAATTTCAAACCCGAATGACTGCTCGAATCTTCGAGGCCGTTGCGTGTCTCGTTGGTGAATTTGCAGAAATTTACTTTCCACGCGTGGCTCGAAACGCCAAGCATGAAGATATTCGCGCCCGAACAAAAAATGCGGTCACGCGAACTCGTCATCACGACGGTGCGAACTTCGGGATGCTCGAACCGGATGCGGTTAACTGCGTCGTGAAGTTCAATGTCGACACCCAAGTCGTAGCTGTTGAGCTTCAACTTGTAACCTGGCTTCAAGCCCGCGTTTTCGTCGACGTTCATCGACAGCGTGGCGACCGGACCGTCAAACGCAATCGACCAATGGTGGTAGCGTGAGGGCTCAGTGCGATAGTCAATTTTGGCGGCGGTAGCGTCCGGCGCGATGGCAGTAACAGTGGCATTCATGCGAAATCTCTTTTCAGCGCTTTTCAGCGATAAGGCGTTGGAACCGTGTGGCGTCTGCTGCGTGTCGACTTAGCTTAACGCTGCCGACACCCGTTAAACGCAATATATTGCAGTTTTTGACACACGTCAACAAGTAAATGCACTTTACTGCGTTTTTTGGGTTTCTGCCTTGATGATCGCGAACAACGCCTGAAAACATTCGTCAGGCGATTTTCCCGTGGTGTCGAACGCCACGTCCGCTTTGCCGTAGAACGCTGCGCGGCCGCTCAATATCCGCTTCAGGTCTTCCATCGCCTCGCTGTGCATGCCCGCCGCAGCGCCTCCCATCGGGCGCAAATCTCCCTGTGCTACGACGCGACTCATGTGATCTTCAGGCGAGGCTTTGAGCCACACCGTGAAGCAATTGGACAGCAATAAATTGAAAGTAGACGCATCGGACACAATGCCGCCGGGCGTAGCGATCACGGCATCGGGATAGAGCTGAATCGTTTCTTCCAGCGCGCGGCGTTCGTATCGGCGGTAAGCCGTCGGCCCTAGGAGATTGTGAATCTCCGCCAGGCCGCAGCCTGACACGCGTTCTATCTCGCGATTGAGCTCCACAAACGGCGCGTCCAGCGCCTCAGACAACCGAAGCCCGAGCGACGACTTACCCGCGCCACGCAATCCAATCAATGCGATGCGTCGGGCGCGCGCCGACTGGCTTCCAGCCTCGCCGTAAAGCTCGGAAAGCGCTACTCGCCCACGACGAAGTTCGTCGTCACTGCGATGGCGTAGCAAATCACGAATGAGAAGCCACTCGGGTGAGAGCGTCGTCTCGTCGCCGAGCAACTCGGCCAGTTCACAGTCAAGCGAATGCGCTACTTGCCGCAGAATCAGCACCGACGCGTTACCGACGCCGCCTTCAAGGCTCGCGAGATGACGCTCGGAAACGGTGGAGGCCGTCGCAAGGTCACGCCGCGTCAATCCTCGACGTGAGCGCAGCGCGCGCACTCGTTCGCCGAGCGCCACGAGAAAAGGGTCACGTTCGGCTTGGCTGGCGGCTGTAGCGGCGGCAATATCAGACTCAGCGCGGCGCATCAGCATCGCCCCGCGAAGCAAGAAATCGGAGTTAAAGTTGTGTTCTTCATCAGAAAATGCATTATATTGCGTTTTCCAGTATGCGGTATCCAGCATTTTCGCGTATATCTGGCGCATGCACAACCGAATTTATTCGTTTCTTCGCGCTGCAATCCCAGTCATGCCATCGCATCGCCGACAGACGCAAACTCCGAAAGCCACGTCCATGAACCCAGTTATCGCCCCACCTCCCGAGCGCTTTAACTTTGCACAATACTTGATCGCACTAAACACGTCGCGCAGCACGAAAGCGGCGTATGTAGATGACGTAGGAACGCTAACGTACGCCGACTTAGCGGACCGCGTGGGGCGCGTCGCCGCCGGGCTAGGTGCGCTCGGAGTGCGTCGTGAAGAGCGTGTGCTGCTCTTGATGCATGACTGCAACGACTGGCCGGTCGCGTTTCTCGGCGCGCTACATGCGGGGGTCGTGCCGGTTGCGGTGAACACGCTCCTCACCGCTGACGACTACGCCTACATGCTCGAACACAGCCGCGCACAAGTCGCGCTGGTGTCGGCGGCACTGTTGCCCACGCTCCAAGCGGCAATGCAAAAGAGCCAGCACGAAGTCAAAAAAATAATCGTCTCGCGCGGAACTGGCGTGGCCGCCGATGTGCTCGATTTTGAGTCGTGGGTTCAGTCCACACCGGCAGCAAAAACAGCGGTCAACACTGGAGCCGACGAAATCGGTTTCTGGTTGTATTCCTCAGGCTCCACCGGGCGCCCCAAAGGGACCGCCCACACCCACGGAAATCTCTACTGGACCGCAGCGCTCTACGCGAAACCCGTCCTCGGTTTGACGGAACAAGATGTATGTTTCTCTGCTGCGAAACTTTTCTTCGCGTACGGGCTCGGCAATGGTCTTTCGTTCCCACTTTCCGTCGGCGCAACGACCGTTTTGATGGCCGAGCGGCCAACGCCCGACGCCTGCTTCAAGCGATTCACCGATCTGCAACCCACCGTGTTCTTCGGCGCACCGACAGGCTACGCTGGCATGCTCGCATCCGCCAATCTGCCCACGCGCGAAGCGGTGAAGTTGCGCATGTGTTCGTCTGCTGGCGAGGCGCTTCCCCGTGAAATCGGCGAGAAGTGGACCGCGAAGTTTGGCTGCGAAATTATCGACGGCATTGGCTCCACCGAGATGCTGCACATCTTCTTGTCGAACCGGCCCGGTGACCTGCGCTACGGCACGACAGGCAAGCCTGTGCCCGGCTACGCGGTCGAACTTCGCGACGAGATGGGTCACGTCTTGTCCGGCAACGACGAGGTGGGAGACCTGTACATTTCCGGCCCGTCTGCGGCGTTAATGTACTGGGGCAACCGCGCGAAGTCGGACGAAACCTTTCGCGGAGCGTGGACCAAAAGCGGAGACAAATATTTCCGTGACGCCGACGGCTACTACGTTTACGCCGGACGTAGCGACGACATGCTCAAGGTGAGCGGACAATACGTTTCGCCGTTTGAAGTGGAGTCAACGCTCATGCAGCATCCAGCGGTACTTGAGTCCGCAGTGATTGGCGTGGATGACGAATCGGGCTTGACGCGCGCGAAGGCTTTTGTCGTCTTGAAGGATGCCAAGGGCGCAAGCGAAGCGCTCGCCGAAGAATTGAAGACTTTCGTGAAGGCAAAACTCGCCCCCTACAAGTACCCGCGCCAACTGGAATTTTTGGCCGAACTTCCGAAGACGGCGACCGGAAAAATTCAGCGATTCAAGCTGCGCGATTTGGAAAAAAGCAAGTCGCACGGCTAACCTGTTTGTGAATACACGACAATGACCGCCAACATCATAGTCCTCGCCGACGGCGGTTCGTACGACATCGAATACGAGTTCGTTGGCTCGAATGATCGCGCCAAGCCGCTGATGATCTTTCTTCACGAGGGCCTCGGCTCAGTAAGCATGTGGCGCGATTTTCCAGCGAGACTCTGTGACGTCTTAGGATGTCGTGGTCTCGTCTATTCGCGTCCGGGCTACGGTCAATCTACACCGCGCGAAGCGACCGAAAAATGGGGCGTGAACTTCATGCATGTTCAGGCGCGTGCGGTGCTACCCGCCCTGCTCGACGCATTGCGTATCGATGTTGCCAACAATCCACCGCACCTATTCGGCCACAGCGACGGCGGCTCGATTGCGTTGATCCATGCGGCATCGTTTCCGGAAAATGTAGCGAGCATCATCGTTGCCGCTCCGCACACTTTTGTTGAAAAACTCTCCGTCGACAGCATCGCGAAAACACGCGACGTCTATCTGAACACCGATCTGAAATCAAAACTCGCGCGGCACCACCGCGATCCAGATTCGGCGTTTTGGGGATGGAACGATATTTGGCTCAATCCCGCGTTTCTCGATTGGGACATCAACGCGTTATTGCCGAACATCACCTGCCCGGTGCTGGCGATACAAGGCATGGACGACGAATACGGCACGATGGCACAAATCGACAGCATCGCGGCAGCCCTGCCTGCGGCGACTCTGTTGAAGCTCGAGTCGTGCGGTCACTCGCCGCACCGCGACCAGCCAGACGCTGTCATCAATGCCGTGCGTCAGTTCTTGGAAAAATAAGTTGGCGAGCGCGCGAGTGTGATCGAGCTGCAAAAGCCGATGTGAATCCAACTGCGCCCGCATCGCGCGCCTGCGGCTACATTAGCGGCACAGCCACTTCGACGCCCATCGCTCTATGAAAATTTACAGAATCGCGTCCATTCCCGGTGACGGCATTGGCAAAGAAGTCGTGCCCGCCGGACAGGTCGTGTTGCAGGCGTTAGCCGCTGCACAAAAGACGTTTCAGTTCGAATTCGAGAGCTTCGACTGGGGCGGCGATTACTACCGCAAACATGGCGTGATGATGCCCGCCGACGGGCTGGATTCGCTGCGTCACAAGGACGCGATTTTGTTCGGCTCCGCGGGCGACCCACACATTCCAGACCACATCACGCTCTGGGGTTTGCGCCTAAAGATTTGCCAAGGCTTCGATCAGTACGCCAACGTGCGCCCGACGCGCATCCTGCCGGGCATTGACGCGCCACTCAAGCGCTGTGGCCCCGATGATTTGGATTGGGTCATCGTGCGTGAAAACTCGGAGGGCGAATACTCGGGTGTCGGCGGTCGCGCGCATCAAGGTCATTCGATCGAAGTGGCCACCGACGTGTCGATGATGACCCGCACGGGCGTCGAGCGCATCATGCGGTTTGCCTTCAAGCTTGCGCAATCGCGTCCGCGAAAACTGCTCACCGTCGTCACCAAATCCAACGCGCAGCGCCACGCGATGGTGATGTGGGACGAAATCGCGGTGTTAGTCAGCAAAGATTTCCCCGATGTTGCCTGGGACAAAGAACTCGTCGACGCCTGCACCGCGCGCATGGTGAACCGCCCGGCGTCGCTCGATACGCTTGTTGCCACCAATTTGCATGCTGACATTCTGAGCGACTTGGCCGCTGCGCTCGCGGGTAGCCTCGGCATCGCGCCGACCGGCAACATCGACCCGGAACGCCGCTATCCGTCGATGTTCGAGCCGATCCACGGATCGGCATTCGACATCATGGGCAAAGGGCTCGCCAACCCGATCGGCACGTTCTGGAGCTGCGTAATGCTGCTTGAACATTTGGGCGAGTTCGATGCCGCAAAGAAACTCATGGCGGTCATTGAGTCGATCACCGCCAATCCAGCGCTTCACACGCGCGATCTCGGCGGCAAAGCTACAACCGCGCAAGTGACGGCGGCAGCGTGCGCAGCGGTGAACGCGACGTAATTCGCGCTCAAACACATCGACGTTGCGTTTACAGCTTTACGATGCCAACGACCAGTGGGTGGCGTTTATAGCCCGTTATTCAATAAAGTCAAGTATGGCTATATTGGAGCTATTAAGTCCGTGCAGCAGTCGTTTGCGCATAAAAGCTGTATTCATGTTCTTTCGGTATTTTTGAGGCGAAGCGTACGCGCATCGGTTTACGGTACGCTCGCTCGCACGGTAAACCATAGGTCGTGACCATGACTTTTTTTTGCGATCTCGCATCTAGCCGATGCATTTCGAATGTGCGCAGTTTGCGAACGTACGGCGCAGCCGCGCTGCTCTGCGCGATCGGCACGGTGGCGGCTATGACGTCGGCCATCGCGGACGCGGCCGAACCGACAAAAACGCTGCGTCTTTCGTTCAAGATGGGCGAAACCAGTTTCGACAATGCCTTCGCGTCAGACGCGGTGTCGCAAAGCATTGGCGAGCGCATTCTCGAACCGATGCTCGAATACGACTACTTCGCGCGTCCCGTGAAACTCGTTCCTCGAACGCTCGAATCAATGCCCGTGGTCAGCGACGCCGGAAAGACGTTCGTTCTGAAAATTCGCAAGGGCATTTTCTTCGCCGACGACGCCGCGTTCAAAGGGAAGAAACGCGAACTCATCGCGGCGGATTACGCATACTCACTGAAGCGTCTGCTCGATCCAAAAGTGAAGTCACCGTGGCAGTTTTTGATCGACGGAAAACTGGTCGGCGGCGACGAAGCGCGCGCCGCAGCTGTCAAATCGGGCAAGTTCGACTACGACACGCCGTTGGCCGGCCTTGAAGTGGTGGACCGCTACACACTTCGGATTCGGCTCAAGGCCACCGACTACAACTTTGCTTACATCCTCGCAATGCCCAGCACCGGCGCGTCTGCGCGCGAGGTCGTTGATTTTTATGGGCTCGACATCGGCAGTCATCCCGTCGGCACTGGCCCGTTCAAACTTGCGCGCGACGAGTACAAGCGCGGCAGCAAAATCGTTCTGGTCGCGAACCCGACGTACCGAAAACACACATGGGATTGGACGTCAACCGCCGCGCAAGATCAAGCCATGATTTCCGCAATGAAAGGCAAACCGGTGCCCTCCGTGGGGCGCGTTGAAATCAGCGTCATCGAAGAAGGCCAAGCCGCGTGGCTCGCGTTCATCACGGGGCAGCTCGATTACCTGCCCGACCTACCCGAAACGATGATTAATGTCGCCAAAACGGGAGATGAGCTCAAGCCAGAATTCGCGCAAAAAGGCATTCGGCTGGTGAAGCAAGAAACGCCCAATCTTTGGTACACGATGTTCAATATGACCGATCCGACCACGGGGGGCTACACGCCGGAAAAAATCGCGTTGCGACGCGCGATTTCGTTGGGCTATTCGCTCGACGAACAGATTCGCATCGTGTTTCGCGGTGACGGCGTAGCGGGCAACGGGATCGTGCCGCCGAACGTGACCGGATATCAAACCACACGACCGCGCGCGCATCAGTACGATCCAGCGCTCGCCCGCGCGCTCTTGGATCGATTCGGCTACAAAGATCGCGACGGTGACGGTTACCGCGAAATGCCCGATGGCTCGCCGCTCGTGATTCCCTACGTTTCACGCACGACGCTTATCGCACGCGAGCTCTCCGAACTCTGGAAAAAGTCGATGGACGCCATCGGCATCAAACTCGTCATCGAAATTATGAAAACGCCAGACATGCGCAAGGCGGCGCGCGAAGGCAAAGCCAAGATGACACGCGAAGGCTGGAACGCGGATTACCCGGACGCCGAAAATTTTCTGCAACTACTCACCACCGCTACCGCCCAGCCCGGCGGTGAAAATTACGCACGCTTTCAACACAAGCCCTTCGATGAGCGCTACGAAAAAATGCGCCTACTGCCGCATGGCCCTGAACGGCAAAAACTCATCAACGAGATGCAAGACATCATCCAAATTTACGCGCCGTGGATAGCGCCGTGGCACGAAACGCAGTACTACGTGCAGCAGCCGTGGCTGATGGGCTTCAAAAAACACCCCATCGGGCACGACGCTTGGGAGTACGTAGACATCGCTGCGGGACAGTCGAAGTAGCAGCCTGCGTTTCGCTAATCAACCACCGCAGGGGCTTCCCGCACAATCGAAGCCTTAGCCGCGTACTGCGCTATCGCCACGCCGACTAACGTGAGCGCCGCGCCAGCGAGCTTTATCGTTGTGTAGTGCTCACCGGCGTAGGCCCACGCCACCAGTCCCGCCACCGGTGGCATGAGATACATGAGCGGTGCGGTCCGCGCGACACCGCGCACGCTATTGACCCACCCCCACACGAGCCACCCCATAAAGGCTGACACCGTCACCGCCCAAAGTACGCCAAACCACGTCGCCCACGGTACCGCTGACCACTCCACCGCGAGGCCCATGGGCAACGTACAGAGCACCACCGGAATGCTGCCAATCAGCGTCGCGTAGGTCATGGTGACCACACTGCCTAGACGCTGAATCATGGGCTTGGCAGCGACCGTGTAATACGAAAAGAAACTGGCAGCGACCAAAAGAAACAAATCGCCGCCCGTCGCTTGCCAGCGCCCAGCTAATAGTTTGTCCGACAGGAACACGAGCACCCCCGCGAAGGCAATCGCCACACCAATGACTTGCGAGCGGCGCAACGATTCAATCCCCATCACACGCAGAATGAGCAACGTGAAGATCGGGCCGCAGGCCAAGATGAGCGAGCTTGAAAATGCCGTCGACCAGTGAATGCCGTACGTCACCATGCCCACGTGCAGGAAATGGCCGATAAATCCCAACCGCGCAAGTACCCACAAGTCCGAACGCGCGACTTTCGGCCACGACCTGCCGAACAGATGGAGCAACAAAAGTACCGCACACAGCGGCATGATCAGGTAGCGCACGAACAAGAATCCGCCGGGGCCAATGACGGGGTATATCTGCTTCTGAACTGTGAAGTTCACGCCCCAGATAACAACTAACACAAGCGCGGCGACGAGCGCAAGAACTGAGCGACGATCGTGCGCGTCGCGGGAGGAAGACTGCATGGGAACGATTGTAGGGGTGCCAGAACGCGCACCTGCTGCGTGGGTTTGTTTCTGCAGACATCGCAACGCCAGACCGCGCAGACGATAAACGAGTCCCCGGTGCAAGCGGGAGTCGCCCGTCGCATACGATTACCCTAATCCTCCGTCCATTGGCACTGTTATGACTAACCGCATCCACATCAATGGTGTCGACACCGCATATCGTTTCGACGGGCCGGCAGACGGTCCTGTCGTACTGATGAGTAACAGTTTGATGTCCAACTACGACATGTGGGATTGGACCGTGCCGGCGCTGACCGACCGTTATCGCTTGCTTCGCTACGACACCCGCGGTCACGGCCGCTCGAGCACGCCAACAGGTCCGTATTCCATCGCGATGCTCGCAGACGACGCCGCGTTGCTGCTAGATGCGCTCGACATCGACTCGGCTCACATCGTGGGATTGTCGATGGGCGGCATGGTGGCGCAGCAGCTCGGGGCGCGCTACGCGCACAAAGTTCGCTCACTCTCGATATGCAACAGCGCGAGCGAAATGCCGCCACGCAGCCTTTGGGACGACCGCCTCGCGGTTGCTGCCAAGGATGGGATCGGCGCACTTGTCGAAGGCACGATCAAACGCTGGTTCACTCCGGCATTTGTCGCGCGCGCACCGCGAGAGATTGACAAGGTTCGCGCTTTCATTGAGCAAACCCAAGCTCCAGGCTACATGGCTTGCGCTGCGGCGATCCGCGACATGGCGCAAACAACCATGCTTCTCAAAATCAAGGCGCCGACGCTCGTAATGACGGGTCGGCAAGATCCCGCAACCACTGTCGACAATGCCATCGTGTTGCATCGAATGATCGACGGCTCAACGCTTCACCTCATTGACGACGCGGCGCATCTGTCGAACATTGAGCAACCAGTGGCGTTCAACGGCGTGCTTCGCACCTTCATCGACGGCGTTGAAGACGCCTTGATGAAGTCCAACTAACGCGACCTAGGCCTCGCCGCGTGCCTTTTCCGCTTCGTAACGCGCCTTATTTTCTGCGTTCGGCGGATACAAGCCAGGCAGCGGAACACCAAGTTCTACCTGCTTCATAATCCATCCCTCGAAGCGCTCTTGCTCAGGCGCGAGGGCGAGAATTTCGTCGAGCAAATCAGCGGGAATGAGCACCGCGCCGTCATCATCCGCCACGATAATATCCCCCGGAAATACGGCGACACCGCCGCAGGCAATCGGCTGCTGCCACGCCACAAAAGTGAGCCCGGCCACCGAGGGCGGCGCCGCTACACCATCGCACCACACCGGCAAATTCGTTCCCAAAACGCCCGCCACGTCGCGCATCACGCCGTCCGTCACGAGCGCCGTGACGCCACGCTTTTGCATCCGTGCGCATAAGATGTCGCCAAAAATTCCAGCGTCCGTCACGCCCATCGCGTCTACGACCGCGATGCAACCTGCAGGCATGTCTTCAATGGCAGCGCGTGTCGAGATGGGCGAGCCCCAAGATGCTGGCGTAGCCAAATCTTCACGCGCTGGCACAAAGCGCAATGTGAATGCACGTCCCACGAGCCTCGGTTGCCCGGATCGCAGCGGTCTCGTGCCGCGAAGAAACACATTGCGCAACCCCTTCTTGAGGAGAATCGTCGTGAGCGTCGCGGTGGTGACTTGTGAGAGTGTGGCGACGACAGCGGAGTCGAGCTGCATATTGATGGATTCGTTCATGGGGGCACACCGAAAGTTGAGAAGCAGATAGATCGCCGAGCGCGGCGCGTTGCGCGACGGCGTTTGATTGATAGCACAGGCTCGCACGCGCAACCAGCCGCGGTTCATTTCCGCGACGAAACATGCATCCGCACTACCGCAGCAACTTTTTTGAAGGGACGGCCGGTGGACGGCGATTTCGGGCTAAAAAAGAGAATGTCGATTCTTAACGAAATCGACCTGTAGGCACCATGGAGCGGTCGATTGATCGAAAAAGCCAACAAAGAGACTTCTATGGCAACGGTGCCAAATGCAAAAAGGCCCCGCACTGCGGAGCCTATCCATTTTTTGGGGCGGCCGATGGGGTTCGAACCCACGACAACTGGAATCACAATCCAGGACTCTACCGCTGAGCTACGGCCGCCATTTGAAACGATTCAAACAACTCAAAACTGGCGCGCCCGACAGGACTCGAACCTGTTACCCCCGGCTTAGAAGGCCGGTGCTCTATCCAGATGAGCTACGGGCACATAAAAAAGTGCTCTGTCACACTGAACGGAGACTGGTGGTTCAAGCAATGGGGAGCACCATATGCATTGGTCGGGGCGAAAGGATTCGAACCTTCGACATCCTGGTCCCAAACCAGGCGCGCTACCGGGCTGCGCTACGCCCCGAAGCTTTGAATTATAGCCACATATTGAAATCAATGCAGCCGCTCGCAACCCGCAAACGTCTGACCGCTGCGCAACGATTACGCATCACGACGCTACACGCCCCGACGTACGCGCCTCTTGCTCACCCGCCGAGACGTTTACTTTCGTGAGTAACGCGAGCCCAATCACAAACATGCTGCCCGTAACCAAGAGCGCGAGCCGATGATTTCCTGCGGTAACCCAGGTCACGAGCCCATAAAGCATCGGCCCAATCACGCCCGCAAGCCGAACCACCAAGCCCCAAAGCCCGTAAAACTCGGCAATGTGGCCCTTCGGACTCAACAGGCCAACCAACGCGCGACCGCCGGACTGTGACGCGCCGAGGCAGAGCCCCGCACAGTTCGCCGCAATCCAGAACCCAAACTGCGTGTGCCACACGTAGGCGATGATTACTGTGGCAATCCACATCATCAGCGTGATCGAGAGCGTGGCCTTGTGTCCGATTCGATCTTGCACATACCCGAACACGAACGCGCCAATCGCCGCTGAGACATTGACGACCAAAAGGAGTTTGATGGTGTCGGCCATCTTGAAACCGAGCGCCTGCTCGGCGTAGACCGATGCAAGCGTAATCACCACGGAAAGCCCCGCCTGATACGCGAGCCCCGCCCAGAAGAATCTTCGCAAATTTGGATACCGCGAAAGTTGCGCGAACGACCGGCGTAGTTTCGCGACGATGCTCTCGCTCGAGATGGTGCTACTGGGCGACGGCGTGGCGCGCTCACGTAGGAATACGAACGTCGGGACGCTCGCGAGCGCATAGATACCGGCAGTGATCACGAGCGTCCACGGCACGTAATCAATTGCTTTCGCACCCGTCGCCTGCTGCGACATCACCCACCACAAACACACGCCCAACGTGACGAGCCCGCCGACATAGCCCAAGCTCCAGCCCCAAGCTGAAACCTTCGCGATGTGCGAGCTGTCGGCAAGCTCAGGCAGAAACGCAGCAGTGAAATTTTCGCCGAGCGAATAGAACACGTTACTTGCAATGAAAAGCAGGCAGACCAGCCACAGCATCGTGCCGCCCTGCGCAGCTGCGGGCGCGAGCAGGAGCGTGGTGATCACGCATCCAACCGTTGACCAAAAGAGCACTCGCTTTTTTGCTGCGCGCCGATCTGCCCATGCGCCAAGCACTGGGCCTACAAACATCACGATCACGTACGAAATCGCAACGACCGTCGTCCACAACAGTGTGGCCCAATCCGCACCACCCGCCACTACACCAACAAAAAACGCATTGAAAATCGCGGTGATGACGACCGTGGTGTAGCCGGAATTGGCGAAGTCATACATCGCCCAAGACCATACTTCACGGCGCGTGACGGGAAGGGTGTTGGCCGCAGAATTCAATGAAATGGCGTTCGACATGCAGCGTGCTCGGAAGTGGCGATGCGCGAGCGTACGTGCTAAGCGTGGGCTTGTCTACCGCGCTGAATCATTAGACCTGCGGGAGCGGCGGAAGCCGCGATGGAACGCGAGTCGCGGCTCCCGCCGCTCTAACAGATCCACTTGGAGGCGAGGCGTCAATCCTCGCCAAGGCCACCCAAATCCAACCCGTCCGGTTTCTCAGGGCGCGATTTTTCTGCGCGTTCTTTGAGTGATTCCGCACCTTTGAAAAACCCATCCATGTCGGTTCCACTCGCGACACGAATCGATGGCGGCCGCAGCACGCTTAGCGTGGCCGTGCTAGCGAGGTCGCCGCGCATGTTGTAGAACGTGATGCCCTGAAACGCAAACAACGCACCGCCGATCAACACCGCGGCGAGCGCCGCCGTGCGTGCCTGCGTGCGTGCGATCAGGTAACTGTGACACCAGACCAATGCGGCCATGACCATGCTGACGATCGCCCAGTCGTAGCGCTGAATGATGGAAAGATTGAACGAAAACGCCAGCGTGTCCAAGAAGTAATCCAAGACGAACACGACGACGATCGCAAGCGCCGCTAACGCGACGTGGGATAGGAAGTGGCTCGCGCGGCCAGTCAATCGCGACACCAACGCCCACGCGCCGGACCAGAGCGCCAGAAAGGCGACGATGCCCATGCCACCAGAGACGTAAATTGCGGTGCGCTCGCCATCAATGTCACTCAACCACGTTTCTGCGGCATACGTGAGTAGTGCCAATGGTACGGCCCACAGCCAAGCGCGCGGCCCGACGCCGCGCATGACGTTGCCTTGCGTTGCGCGCGCGGCGGAGGCTTCAGGCGTGTAGTCGCGCGTGCGAACACGAATGCGCTGGCCCGCCACGATGATCGAGCGCGCGGGGTCAACACGCCACCGACGCGTCTTGCCACCGGGCGCCCAAAAATCACTGGCGTCGTCGGCCGCCACGATCCACAGCGCACCGTCTTCGCCGCGCGTGAGCGTGACATTCGCCGCGTCATTGGTCTCGACGTCGATAATGTGGTCGCTGCGGTAGCTGGTGCCAAGCGTTAGCGGTAGTTGCTCAAAGCGATGTCGAGAGAGCAAACCCTCGTGTTTGTCGAGCACTTCGACGAACACGACGTTGTCAATCGCTACTGCCGCGGGCGCCGCGGGTCCCACGTCAGATGGGAGCACTACTTCGTCCATGACGAGCCCTCTAGGAACGCGCGAACGAGGCGATTGCCATTTTCGAACGTCACGCCACGCACATCCATATTGCTAGTCAGACCTTCAGTCGAATGGTCGACCGTCACGGCGTTGATGGTCATATCGAACAAACCCACGAACTCGCGATGCGCGCGCACGCACATGTTGACGCGTAATGCCGTCGCGGCGGTCGTCGCAGTCGCCGGCCGCGTTACGAAATCTTCGTGACAATGCGGTCGCGACAAATATCGCGTGGGCTTCTGGTTGCCCGCGCCTAAGATGCTCGCCGCCGCCAGCGAACGCGCGTGCCAACCCGAAAAGCGCAGCGCGCCGAGCTTGTCCGCATTGCGATACGTGTGGTTCCAACTGACCCAACCGGTCGTAAACGATTGGTCGATGTAGAGAGTGCTTTGAAGATTGCAGCTGATTGACTCTGTGCGATACGGCTTCTCTGGCTTGGCGTTGGATTGCCCCCAGCAGCGCAGTAATTTATCGTCGCCCACGGCTACGGTGGTTGGGCCGAGTCCTTGTGTCGGAAACGGTTTCGCAAGCAGCGCTTTCACCATTGCGTCTTGATGCTGAGTCAGCTGGGATGCGATCACCGTCTTGTCCAGTGTCTTGACGCGCGGCGCAGCAATCAACGCGCTCACATAACGTAGCGGCACCAGCAAATTTGCCAACTCTCCACCGGTGCCTGCAACGTTCACACCAATCACGCGCCCCGCTTCATCAAGCGCCGGGCCGCCGCTCATGCCGGGATTCAACGCGCCTGTGAAATGGATGGTGTCGTAGAGGCGACGCTCGACAAGACCGTTGTAAGTGCCTTCGGAAATCGCGAAACCCAAATCGAGCGGATTGCCGAGTGAAAAAATCTTTTCGCCTTGCTGCAATGGCGCGTTGTCCGGGCGAAGACGGAAGTGTGGCGCGTCGTTTATTTGATCGAGCTTCACAACCGCCAAGTCGTGAATCACGTCGAAGCCCAAGAGCGACACTTCGCCACGCTTGCCATCGACGCGAACATACTCGGCACGGTAACGCTGTGGCTCCAAAACAAGCAGCGAAATGACGTGGTAGTTGGTGAGTGCAGTTCCGTCGGGCGCGATCAAAAAACCAGACCCGACGGTCGATTGCGAGCTGCCAGCGCGCGTAAGAATGCGAATTTGTACGAGCTTGTCGCGCGCACCATCGAACAGGCGCTGCCCGGTGGGCGACGGCGCGGGCAGCGGCGCAGCGTCAGCGGCGACACTAATCGCAGGCAGCCCGGAAATTGCCACCAACGCAAGTGCCGCGAACCAGCGCACCGCAAGTGGCAGCATCCACGACAGCCCCCTCTCGGGGCGAGAGGGGTTTAGCTTCATATCGTTGGGCCTAAACGAGCGCGCAGCCCGTGGCGGCCACGATTTCTTCGCGCGATACGCCCGGCGCCAACTCAACAAGCTTCAAGCCAGCAGGGGTAATTTCCATCACGCCCATGTCAGTGATGATCATGTCGACCACGCCCACACCTGTCAGCGGCAAATTGCATTCGCGCAAAATTTTCAGGTCGGTCGACCCGTCTTTTTTCTTGGCGATGTGTTCCATGAGCACCACCACGCGACCGACGCCAGCGACGAGATCCATCGCGCCGCCCATGCCTTTGACCATCTTGCCTGGAATCATCCAATTGGCGAGATCGCCCTTTTCGCTAACTTGCATCGCGCCGAGAATGGCGAGATTGATCTTGCCGCCGCGAATCATCGCGAAGCTATCAGCCGACGAAAAGATCGACGAACCCGGCAACGTGGTGACCGTTTGTTTGCCGGCGTTGATCATGTCCGGATCGACGTTTTCTTCGGTCGGGAACGGGCCGATACCGAGAAGACCGTTTTCGGACTGGAGCCACACTTCCATGCCAGCCGGCACGTGGTTCGCCACGAGCGTCGGCATGCCGATGCCGAGGTTCACGTAGAAGCCGTCTTGCAGTTCTTTCGCAGCGCGCGCTGCCATTTCATCGCGATTCCACGGCATGATTAAGCTCCTACCTTCGTGACTGTGCGTTGTTCGATGCGCTTCTCCGGCGTCGCGTTCAACACGATGCGGTGAACGTAGATGCCCGCGAGGTGCACTTGATCCGGATCGAAGGTGCCCGTCTCGACAATCTTCTCAACTTCCACGACGGTGATCTTGCCTGCCATCGCGACGTTCGGGTTGAAGTTGCGCGCGGTTTTGCGGAAGATGAGGTTGCCCGATTTGTCCGCCATGTAGGCTTTCACCAGCGAAACATCGGGAACGAGCGAACGCTCCATCACATACTTCACGCCGTCGAATTCGCGAATTTCTTTGCCGTCGGCGACGATTGTGCCAACACCAGTTTTCGTGAAGAACGCCGGGATGCCAGCGCCGCCCGCGCGCAGTTTTTCTGCGAGCGTACCCTGAGGCGTGAAATCGAGTTCGAGTTCACCGGCCAAATATTGGCGCTCGAATTCTTTGTTTTCGCCGACGTAGCTCGAGATCATTTTTTTGATCTGGCGCGTGGCGAGCAGTTTGCCGAGGCCGAAGCCGTCGACGCCTGCGTTATTAGAAATCGCGGTGAGGTTTTTCGCGCCGGTAGCCACGAGCGCGTCGATCAACGCTTCGGGAATGCCACACAGACCAAAACCACCGACGCCGAGCAATTGCCCGTCCTTGATGATGCCCTTGAGCGCCGCGTCGGCGCTCGGAAACACTTTGTTCACAGTTTGCTCCAGAGGCCGCAGCGGCCCGCAAAGGTTGACTCGGTCAGCCCGAGTTACCTATGGATTGTACGAATTTGGCCGCCTTGCTTTGGTGCGATGCACAATAACTTGAGGCAGGATATAGCTTTTCAGGTGTATCGACAGCTGTGTGGTGCTTCCATCCACGATTTACTAATAGTCGACTTTCATCAAAACGCGGCTCAAATGACCGCAGTTCTGTCGATTGCGCCAAAAAGGCGTTACTCGGTCAGTTCCACCCGATTGCGGAAAAGCTCCAGCGCCTCGGGGTTCGCCAGCGCTTCGACGTTTTTCACGGTGCGGCCATGCACGACGTCGCGCACGGCAAGCTCCACGATCTTGTTGCTCTTGGTACGCGGAATGTCGGCGACCTGCACGATTTTTGCGGGAACGTGACGCGGCGTAGTGTTTTCGCGAATGCGTTGCTTGATTTTTTCGCGCAGTAGGTCATCGATCATCAAGCCTTCTGCGAGCTTCACAAACAACACCACGCGGGCGTCGCCTTGGAAGTTTTGTCCGATCACGATGGATTCGCCCACCTCGGGCAGCGTCTCTACCTGTCGATAAATTTCTGCGGTGCCGATGCGCACGCCGCCGGGGTTTAACGTGGCGTCGGAACGCCCGGTGATGACCATGCCGTCATGGGCGGTGATTTCACACCAATCGCCATGGCACCACAGCCCCGGAAAGCGCTCGAAATACGATGAGCGCAGTCTGCCGCCATCCGGGTCGTTCATGAAGTAAAGCGGAATGGACGGGAAGGTTTGCGTGCAGACCAACTCGCCCATCTCGCCCACCAGCGAATGCCCGTCGTCATCAAACACGTCGGTCGCCATGCCCAGTCCGCGACATTGCAATTCCCCACGATAAACCGGCAACACGGGATTGCCCGCAGCAAAGCAGGCCATGATGTCGGTGCCGCCGGAAATGCTTGCAAGATGAACATCCGGCTTGACGCATTCGTACACGTAATCGAAGCTCTCGGGCAACAACGGCGAGCCGGTGGAAAGAATCGCACGCAGCGCAGGCAATACGTGCGAGCGCCGCGGCACGACGCCCGCCTTTTTGATGGCGTCAATGTACTTCGCACTGGTCCCAAACAAAGTAAAGCGCTCTGCCTCAGCGTAGTCCCACAAGATGCGACCGCGCTCAGCGAACGGCGAACCGTCGTAGAGCATGCACGTCGCCCCGGTCGCCAACCCCGAGATGAGCCAATTCCACATCACCCAACCGGTCGTGGAAAAGTAGAAAACGCGGTCGCCGTCATGCACGTCCGAGTGCAACACATGCTCTTTCAAATGCTGCAACAAGGTGCCACCCACGCCATGCACCATGCACTTGGGCATGCCCGTGGTGCCGCTCGAATACACGACGACCAGCGGATGATTAAACGGGAAGCGTTCGAAGGTGATTTCGCTTGCAGCGTTGGCTAGAAATTCCGTCCAAGAAATCGCGCGCAAGCCCAAGTGCTGTTCATTTAGAGGGTTGGCGACGACTTGGCGTCGCTCGGCGCCACGGGGAAGCGCGGCCGAGTCCGCGCCTACAGCCGCCGACGCGTTCGCTGGCGGTACTGGCAAATCAGCCACATATTCCACCCAAACCACGCGCTCAACGCTCGGCAAGCTCGCAACGATTTCAAGCACCTTCGCGCGAACGTCCACCACCTTGCCGTTATAGAAATACCCATTCACCGCAAACAAAATTTTCGGCGCAATTTGCGTGAAGCGATCCAACACGCCTTGAACACCAAAATCCGGCGACGACGACGACCACACCGCCCCCAAACTCGTCGCGCCCAGCATCGCAATCGCCGCCTCGGGAATATTCGGCAACAAGCTCGCCACGCGATCTTCAGCGACCACGCCCGCGTCACGCAAGCCGCGCTGCGCGCGCGCTACGGACGCAACGAGTTCGTCGTGACTCAGGCGGCGACGATCGCCCTGCTCGTTCCAAAACACCAACGCATCGCCGCCGCCGCGCTTCTGCAATAAATTCTCGGCGTAATTGAGCCTTGCGTCGGGAAACCACTGCGCACCAGGCATCAAATGCCCGTCCACGAGCACGCGCTCGCCCTGCTCGCCCACGACACCACAAAAATTCCACGCCTCGCGCCAAAACGTTTCCTTGTTCGCAATCGACCACCGCCACAGGCTCCAGTAGTCAGGAAATTGCTGCTGATATTTGTCACGCAACAGCTGCGTGAACGCGGTGATCCGCGCGCTGCCGATACGTTCGGATGAAGGCGACCAAAGGGGTTGTTCGTTGTTCACAAAGCGCTCTCGCAATAGTGTTCCCGCCTCGCTCGCCGGGGAGGGTTAGGGTGGGGTAAGAAAACCACTTGTAGGCGCGGACTTGGCCGCGCTTGCCCGTTGCACGCAGCGACGCCAAGTCGTCGCCTACAACATAACAAGTTCACGCACACCTCCTCCGGGTAAAGGGAAGGGATGGTGCACGGGGCGTTTCATGCCGCGAGCAATCGCGTGCGTACTTCTTCCGGCAGCGCAACACCTTTGTTCGCGCTGCGGCTCATCC
>DAINAJ010000002.1:16315-20846 GCA_036733505.1 Casimicrobium sp. | reverse complement strand
CGCGTGCGTACTTCTTCCGGCAGCGCAACACCTTTGTTCGCGCTGCGGCTCATCCACAGTAATTTGCACACGCCCGTCGCGTAGAGCACATCACCCACAAAAATGTCATGCGTCGTCTCGACGATTTTGGGGCCAATATCGGTCACACGAATCGTGACCCGAACCGTTGACGGGTGTGTCACCGCACGAATGAAGCGACAGTTCGCCTCCACCAAAATCGGCACGATATCCACGTCAACCGTTGGAAATCCGAGCTTTGCGAACCATTCCAATCGACATTGCTCCATAAAGCGAAAGTAGACGGTGTTATTCACGTGGTTGTACGAATCCATATCGCCCCAGCGCACGGGCATATCGACCTCGTGCATCACCACGTCGGCGAGGTTTGCAATTGAAACGCCGTTCGCAGGGGCAAGCGGCGCGAGCTGTTTGGAGTGATCCATCGATAAATCGCCTAGGAAAAGGCCCGTTTGCGGTTGAGGTGCTAACTATAATCGGCTGATGCCCAACACGCTTGAAGCTCCATCGCTGACCGAGGCGCGAGCCGCGCAAAACACGCAATGCGTTGCGTTGAACGCGTTCGTTGATCGTGATGCAGTGCTGCGCTGTTGCCACGTTCTGGCGCGCGAAAACATGGCGCACTACCTCGCAGCTCGCGGCCGCTCACACGACGCGGCGCAATGGTTCGAAAATTCGACGAGCGCAAATTTTTACGTCATTGAACACGCCCAGAATCGCGTCGGTTTCGTCAGCACGGTAAACAATCGCTACTCGACACCATCGCTGCACATTGGCGATTTGCAACTCGCGCCGCATGCGAGAAACGTCGGCATCGGAAGCGCAGCGATTCAATGGGTATCGAATGAAGCGCGCCGCAGCGGCTGCACCAACATCACGTTAAACGTATTTCATGACAATCCCGCGGCCGCACTTTACCGTCGCCACGGGTTCGAACACATTCATTTTGATGGCGACAAAATCAGAATGAGAAAATTTCTCTGACTTTCACTTAAAAGAACAACCATGACCAGCATTCGAGCCGACCGTGACGCGATGGAATACGACGTAGTGATCGTGGGCGCAGGCCCAGCGGGCTTGTCGGCCGCCATTCGGCTAAAGCAACTCGCAGCGGAACACAATCGTGAAGTTTCTGTCTGTATTCTCGAAAAAGGCGGCGAAGTTGGCGCGCACATTCTCTCCGGCGCGGTGATTGATCCGACGGCGTTGAATGAATTGATTCCCGATTGGAAAGAAAAAGGCGCACCGATCCATACGCCGGTTTCCGACGACGAGTTTTGGACACTCACCGAAACCGGCGCGACAAAGATCCCCGGCTGGACGTTGCCGAAACTCATGAACAACCACGGCAATTACATCGTGAGCCTCGGCCGTGTGTGTAAGTGGTTGGGCGAGCAGGCCGAAGCGTTAGGCGTTGAAATTTATCCTGGATTTGCAGCGGCAGAAGTGCTTTACAACGACGCCGGCGCGGTCATCGGCGTTGCCACGGGCGACATGGGCGTTGGCAAAGACGGTGAAAAGAAAGGCGAGTTCCAGCCGGGCATGGAGCTGCACGCGAAATACACCCTATTTGGCGAGGGTGTGCGCGGCTCGCTGTCGCAAGATTTGATGAAGAAATTTAATCTGCGCGACGGCGTTGATCCGCAGAAATACGGCATCGGAATTAAAGAGTTGTGGCAGATTGATCCGTCGAAACACAAACCGGGATTGGTCACGCACTCACAGGGCTGGCCGCTCGATTCAAAGACGGGCGGCGGCTCGTTTTTGTATCACCTCACCAACGAGAATAAAGACGCATTGGTTGCGGTCGGATTCGTGATTCACCTGAACTACGAAAATCCGTGGCTCTCGCCGTACGACGAGTTTCAGCGCTTCAAAACGCATCCGCACATCAAGCCCACCTTCGAAGGGGGCAAGCGCTTGGCCTACGGTGCGCGCGCCATCAACGAGGGTGGCCTGCAGAGTGTGCCGAAGCTCTCGTTTCCTGGCGGCGCGTTGATCGGCTGTAGCGCGGGTTTTGTCAATCTGCCACGCATCAAAGGCACGCATAACGCGATGAAAACCGGTATGTTGGCGGCCGAAACTGCGTTCGACGCGGTGAAAACCGAGCGTCAACACGACGAGCTGCATGCCTACAACGACGGTTGGAAAAAGAGCTGGGTGTGGAGCGATTTGTACAAAGTACGCAATGTAAAGCCCGGCCTCAAATGGGGCATGCTGCTTGGTTCTGTGCATGGTGGCATTCACATGTGGCTCAATGATTTGGGCCTGGGAAAACTCGTCGGCTGGACGTTGCGCCACGGCAAAGCGGACAACGAAACGCTCAAGAACGCCGATCAAATGCCCAAGATCGACTACCCCAAACCCGACGGTGTGATCACGTTCGACAAACTTTCGTCAGTGTTTCTGTCCAACACCAACCACGAAGAAAATCAGCCCGTGCACTTGCAATTGCGCGACGCCTCGATTCCGGTGAAAGTAAACCTCGCGCGCTACGCGGGACCCGAGAGCCGCTACTGCCCAGCCGGCGTCTACGAATTCGTTGACGATGAGGCCGCAGCTGGCGGAGCAAAGCGCTTGCAGATAAACGCGCAAAACTGTGTGCACTGCAAAACCTGCGACATCAAAGACCCGCTACAAAACATCCATTGGGTGACGCCAGAGGGTGGCGGCGGGCCGGTGTATAGCGTGATGTAGCGCGGCCGACGTTTGAGTTCCAACATCAGCGCGACTACACACTCCGACCCAACCGACGGAGAAGGCGACCCGCTTCTCGCGCTCTACGACGACACCATGCGCCGTAACGGCAACGTGGCGGGCTGTGCGCGCGAGCAGACAGCGCATGTTTCTCGCTACACGACGTCAACCGGCAGCCAGCGCTACATCATGTGGCACGACTTTGCGCCAGAGAGCGCTGGGCGCGTCGTAGAAACGGAGCTCTCGTCCGTCGCGGGTAATGCGAAAGTGTTGATGTGGAAACTGTACGCGCACGATGTGTCGCATGAAGCGCTGCGCGCGGCGCTTCTCGCACGCGGTTTTAGCGAAAACGATCACTGCACACTCATGGCGTGTACGGTCGCCACGCTTTCGGAGCGTTTGTCGGCCATGAACGTGGATGCTACGGAGTCACCGCTTGATGTGCGCGAACTCACCACTCCACAATCACTTGATGCGTACCAAGAAATTTGGGACGACGTGTGGCCCGGCGCACCGAACCAGCGATACGTCGACGACTATCGTGACCGACTTGTGCGGCGTGATCCCGGCATCGTTTTTTTCGCAGGGTTCGCGGGAAACGGTGTCGAGGCAGAGCCGGTAACCTCGGGATACATGTTTCATCATCCCGGCGCGCCCTTCGCCCTACTCTGCGGTGGCACTACAAAAGCGAAATGGCGCAGGCAGCATGCGTATACGGCGATGCTCGCCGCGCGGACACGATCTGCACTAGGACGCGGGGCGAGCTTTCTCGCCGTCGAGGCCAGCGCCGCGAGCCGACCCATTCTTGAGCGCGTGGGTTTTGTGCCCCTATCCACTCTCGCGTTCTACGAAAAGCACATCGACGAACCGCTGCGGCATGCGCCTTTACTTGATCGATAGCGTCAGCGCCGTGACCGCGCAAACGCACGGCCAATTGGTCGTCACCGGCTCACACGGCGGCGTCAGCGCCGCGCATCTCGCGCTGGCACACCCACCGGGGCTCGTAGTGTTTAACGACGCGGGTATCGGACTTGATGCGGCTGGAATTGCGGGGCTCGAATTGCTCAACGACGCCGGTGTCGCAGCCTGCGCGGTGAGTCATCTAAGCGCGCGAATCGGCGACGCCAAAAGCACCCTCGCAACGGGAAAGATTAGCGCGCTCAATGAACGAGCGAAGCAATTGGGGCTCAACGTCGCCGAGTCCGTGACCGCCGTGGTGGCGCGATTGACTGACGAGAACTGAAAAACTAGAGGCGTCTGCCTTCAGCGCACGCGAGCAGCAGCGCGTCCATTCTCGAGGTACGCGTCTCAATTTTCTTGGCACTCACCACGCGCCAAATCACGCGCTTTAAGTAACTCGGCGGCAACGTCTGGAAGTACGCCCACGCCGCCTTGTTGCCGCGCAACCGCTGAAGTTCGGCCGCGTTGAGTTCAGGCATCTCGGGCTGCTCATACGCAGCTTGGCGCGATTTTGCTTCGGTTCGACGCGCGAAGGCTGCGAGGCCGGCAGCTTGCATGCGCCCTTGCGCATTGAGCACCTCCACGCGCCCAATGTTCACCGCGCTCCAATGCGAACTCGGTTTTCGTGGCGTAAACCGAATCGTGTAGCGCTCGTCATCAACACGCGTTCGAACCCCGTCAATCCAGCCGAAACACAGCGCCTCGTCCACCGACTCGGGCCAGGTCATGCTCGGTGCACCGCTGCCGCGCTTCATAAACCCCACGAGCAACTCCGAGTGGCGCGATGAATTCGCGGCAAGCCAATCGCGAAACTCACACGCGGTCGCGAAATAAGTGGGTTCGGGTTTCAAGCGAG
>DAINAJ010000002.1:8221-16215 GCA_036733505.1 Casimicrobium sp. | reverse complement strand
TCGCGCATGAAATCCGTGAACTGCTGCGCGGTGCCGCCGCCGTCTTCGGCGCCGACGCCAGCGAGGCGTTCCTTCACGTCCGGCATCGCCATCGCTTTGTTGATGTCGGCATTGAGGCGTGCGACGAGCGCGGCCGGCATTTTGGCAGGGCCGATCATGCCGTACCAGGTCGTTGCCTCGAAGCCCGGATAGCCGCTCTCCGCCACCGTCGGCAAATCTGCGTACGACGCGGAACGCTTTGTGCGCGTTTGCGCGATGGCGTGCACTTTGCCGCCTTTGACGTGCGGCGTCACGGCGGCCATTGTGTCGAACGAATAGTTGATCTGCCCGCCCATCAGATCGGTCAGGAGCGGCGCGCTCCCCTTGTATGGCACATGCAAAACGTCGATGCCCGCCGCGACTTTGAACAATTCAAGCGCCAAGTGCTGCGCGCTGCCGCTGCCCGCCGAGCCGAACGACAAGGTGCCGGGCTTTGCCTTCGCGAGGGCCACCACATCGCGCACAGTTTTCGCGGGTGCGTTGGGGTGACAAATCAACACGTTGGGCGTCACGCCCACGAGCGACAGCGCTGAAAAATCCGTGTCTGCGTTGTACGGCATTTTTGGATTCAGCGCGGGGCCGATGCCGTGCGAATTGATGTGCCCCATTAGAAGCGTCAACCCGTCGGTCGATTTCGCCACGATGTCCGCCGCCAACACGCCGGCCACACCGGCACGGTTCTCGACGATGACTTGCTGCCCCCACATCGCTGTGAGCTTCGGCGCGAGCACCCGCGCGAGTGCATCGGTACCGCCGCCAGGCGGAAATCCCACGATGATTTTCACGTTGCCCGTGGGCCATGTGGATTGCGCGAAAACACCGAGGCTCCCGAGGGCCGGCGTCGCAATAGCCGCCTTAACGAGCGTGCGGCGAATGTGATTGATGGACATGGTGCGATCCTCCTGCGATTTATTTATGCGGCGACTTTAAGGTTAGCCGGTTGCGCGGCGGCAGTGGGCGCGGTTTTCAGAACCTCCATCGCGGCTGTCACACCGCTGCCCTTAAGCGCGACGCCCGCGACTGCGAGCCCCATCTCGACCGCGCACAGCGTTCCCATGAGCGACACGTCGTTGCATTCGCCGAGGTGCCCGATCCGAAACATTTTGCCCTTCACTTTGCCAAGGCCCATTCCCAGCGACGTGTCGTAGCGCTCGTAAATCACTTTGCGAACTTTGTCGGCGTCAACGCCTTCCGGCATCATCGCGCCGGTCAGCACCGGCGAATACACCGATGCGTCCGCGCATTGAATCTCCAAGCCCCAACCCGTCACCGCCGCGCGGCAGGCTTTAGCCAATCGCTGATGGCGTGCGAATACCGATTCGAGGCCCTCGGCCAAAATCATGTCGAGCGCTTCGTGCAAGCCGTAGAGCAAATTGGTGTTCGGTGTGTACGGGAAGTAGCCGGTCTTGTTCATCTCCAGCATTTCGTCCCACGCCCAAAACGAGCGCGGTAGCGCGGCCGTTTTGTTCGCCTCAATCGCTTTCGGCGAGAGTGCGTTAAACGAAATGCCGGGCGGCATCATCAAACCTTTTTGCGAACCGCCAACAGCGACGTCAACGCCCCATTCGTCGTGCCGATAGTCCGCTGCACCCAGCCCAGAAACAGTGTCCACCATCAAAAGCGCAGGGTGCTTCGCAGCGTCAATTGCGGCGCGCACCGCCGCGATATTGCTCGTCACGCCCGTCGACGTTTCGTTGTGTACGACGCACACGGCCTTGATGCTGTGCGCGGTGTCGGCTTTAAGGCGCGCTTCAATCAAGTCGGCCTGCACACCACGACGCCAACCGTCCATGCCCGGCAAACCTAAGAATTCGCTCTTGATACCGAGGCGATCCGCGACCTTCTTCCACAGCGTGGCGAACTGGCCCGTCTCGAACATGATGACGTGATCGCCCGCCGAAAGCGTGTTGGCCAGCGCCGCTTCCCACGCACCGGTGCCTGACGCGGGGTAGATAACGACAGGATGCTGCGTCTTGAAAATTTTCTTGATGTCGGTGAGCACCTTCAGGCCGAGCGGGCCAAACTCAGGACCGCGATGGTCGATCGTCGGCATGCTCATCGCGCGCAGGATTCGATCTGGCACCGGTGAAGGTCCGGGGATCGCGAGCTGGTGACGGCCGGCGGGGTGAAAGTTCAGTTGAAGCATGGCGAATCCTTGGCAGCGCACTGCGGTGTACGGAAAAGTAATAAGGCACAGTCCGGAACATTTTTGCATACAAAATGCAAATGTCAACTGACCAAACCCTTATCATCCTGCAGAACTTTGAATTGCCCATTCGAGTTTTTGTATGCAAAAATGCGGTATGGCAGAAATAATCGATATGTCCCGCGTCGCGTTGCCGCATCAGGCCGCGCAGCGGTTGCGCAGCATGCTGATCGAAGGCGTGATCGCGCCTGGAGCAAAGCTGAACGAACGCGAGCTCAGCGAACGGCTCAAGATTTCGCGAACGCCCTTGCGCGAGGCCATCAAAATGCTCGCGACCGAAGGCTTGGTCGAACTGCTTCCGAACCGCGGCGCGGTCGCACTGTCACTCAGCGAACAGGACGTGATTGACACATTTGAAGTGATGGCAAATCTAGAAGCGCAGTCGGGCGAATTGGCCGCGGCCCGCATCACCGATGCCGAACTGGTAGAAATGAAGGCGCTGCACTACGAAATGCTCGCAAGTTTCACGCGACGCGATTTGCCACGCTACTACACGCTCAACGCGCAAATTCACCAGCGGATCAACGTAGCCGCGAAAAATCCGGTGCTAACTCGAACGTACTCACAACTCAACGCGCGATTGCAGGCGTTGCGCTTTCGCTCGAATCAAGATGAACAAAAATGGCAACAAGCAGTCGACGAGCACGAACAGATGATTGCCGCGCTAGAGCGCCGAGACAGCGACGCAATGCGCACGATTTTGGTCGCTCACTTGAGCCATAAGCGCGACGCGGTACTAGAGCTCATGCGCGACGGCAATCTCAACGTAACGACCGTGATTCGCTAGCGGCGCATGTAGCATCGTACCCACCGACCGACCCGCTCCCGCCGAATTCTCTCTCCGCTGCATTTCATACATTTGCAACGCAAATCTCCGCCCCCATGACTGATCTAGCCACGAAGCTTCGCAAACACACCCAAGGCGAAGTGCTTTTCACCGACGCTGACCGGGCTCGCTACGCGACCGACGCGTCGATTTACCAACAAATTCCGCTCGGCGTTTTCGTTCCGAAATCCGCGGACGACGTCAAAGCCGCCATCGACATCGCGCGCGACCTGAAAGCACCGGTGCTCCCGCGAGGCGGTGGCACCAGCCAGTGCGGTCAAACGACCGGCGTTGCGCTCGTTATCGATACGTCGAAATATCTACGCAACGTGTTGAATTTCGACGCGGCAAACCGCACGGTGACCGTTGAACCCGGCATGGTGTTGGACCACCTCAATGCGCACCTGAAGCCTCATGGGCTGTGGTTCCCGGTCGATGTGTCGACGAGCGCGCAAGCAACCCTCGGCGGCATGGCGGGCAACAATTCTTGCGGGTCGCGATCCATCGCCTACGGCAACATGGTGCACAACGTGCTCGGCGCGGACGCATGGCTCGCCGATGGAAGCGTCGCCTCGTTCGGCCCGCTAGCCGCGGCATCCGGCGCCGTAAAACGAATTGGCGAGATCACGCAATCGCTCGCTACGACGCACCAAACCGAGATCGAGCGCTTATGGCCGACCGTGATGCGCCGCGTCGGCGGCTACAACCTAGACATCTTTTGCAATCGAAGCGAGCGACCCTACACGCAAGACGGCAGCGTGAACCTCGCGCACATGCTCGTCGGTTCTGAGGGCACGCTTGCGTTCACCAAATCGCTGACGCTCGCGCTCTCGCCCCTGCCGAAGACGAAAGTATTGGGCGTCGTTAACTTCCCGACGTTTCATCAAGCGATGGACTCGGCTCAGCACATCGTGAACCTCGGCCCAACCGCAGTTGAGTTGGTAGATCGCACGATGATCGAGCTATCACTGGCCAACCCAGCGTTCGCGCCGACGGTGCGCACCGCACTGGTCGGCCAACCTGACGCGATTTTGCTCGTCGAGTTTTCGGGCGACGACAAAGCGGCGCTGACGCGAAAACTCAAAGACTTGGTTGACCTGGTCGCGAGCCTTGGTCTACCGGACGCCGTCGTCCAGATGACCGAAGACGCGCCGCAAAAGAACTTGTGGGAAGTACGCAAGGCTGGCCTGAACATCATGATGAGCCTCAAAGGCGACGGCAAGCCCGTGAGCTTCATCGAAGACTGCGCGGTGCCACTTGAACACTTGGCCGAGTACACAGCAAACCTCACCGAAGTCTTTGCGCGGCACGGTACGCGCGGCACGTGGTACGCCCATGCGAGCGTCGGCACATTGCACGTTCGCCCTATTCTCGATATGCGCCGTGACGGCGCGGTCAAGATGCGCGCAATCGCCGAAGAAGCCAGCGCGCTGGTGCGTAAATTTAAGGGCGCGTACAGCGGCGAACACGGAGACGGACTCTGCCGCGGCGAGTGGATTTCGTGGCAATTTGGGCCTGCCATCAGCGGCGCGTTCCGTGACATCAAACACGCCTTCGACCCGAACAATTTGTTCAATCCCGGCAAGATGATCGACCCACCGAAGATGGACGATGCGTCGCTCTTCCGGTTCAAACCCGGCTACAAAACAATTCCGATTAACACCGCGCTGGACTGGAGCGCGTGGAATGTGCAAAACGATGCGGTGACGGAAGCGACAACCGCGCCGGGCACGGGCGGCGACGATGCGCAGGGCTTAGCCAAAGCCGTCGAAATGTGCAACAACAACGGCCATTGCCGCAAGTTCGATGCCGGCACCATGTGCCCGAGCTATCGCGTCACGCGCGACGAATCGGCCAGCACGCGTGGCCGCGCCAACACCTTGCGCATGGCGGTCTCAGGCCAATTAGGCAAGGATGGTCTCGCGAGCGACGAGGTGCATGAAGCGCTCGAACTCTGCGTGAGCTGCAAGGGCTGCAAGCGTGACTGTCCGACCGGTGTGGACATGGCGAAGATGAAGATTGAGCATCTGTATCAATACAAGAGAAAGCACGGTTTTTCTGTGCTGGACAATCTCATCGCGCGGCTACCGGTCACCGCGAATCTCGCGTCCAAGCACCCGAACCTTTTCAATCTGCGCAATCGTTCTCCGTTTCTTGCCAAATTGGGCGAGAAATTGTTCGGCATTTCGGCGAAGCGATCTCTGCCGGAGTGGCGCGCGGACACGGCGTGGAGCAAGCTGCCCGTCGATCCGTCGGTACTCAAGTTTCTTGACGCTCATAAACGCGGCGAGCCTTGCGTCGTGCTATTCGTAGACACGTTCAGCGGCGCGTTCGAGCCAGAAAACGTGGACGCCGCGATGGCTGTGTTGACGGCGGCGGGCTACCGTGTGCATGTGCCGCGCTGGGTGCGCGAGGGCAATCGCGATGATCGAAATCTGTGTTGTGGCCGCACTTATCTAGCTGTAGGCATGATGGGTGAGGCGCAGCGGCAAGCAGACCGTTTGCTCTCTGCGCTCGCACCGCTCGCGGACGCTGGCATTGACATCGTCGGGCTTGAGCCGAGTTGCTTGTTCACGCTGAAAGACGAAATCCCAGCGATGCGTTTGGGAGCAGACGCCGACGTGGTCGCGCCGCGCGCGATGATGATCGAAACGTTTTTGGAACGCGAAGCGAAAGCTGGAAAGCTTGCCTCGCTCACAGCGCGCTTGAAACCCGCGACTGCACCGATCATGGTGCACGGCCATTGTCACCAAAAAGCGTTCGGCGAAATAACGCCGACGCTTGCGGTGCTCGGTTTGATTCCTGATGCAAAACCGAGCCTGATCGAAAGCTCCTGCTGCGGTATGGCCGGTGCGTTTGGCTACGAAGCGAAGCACTTCGACCTGTCCATGCAAATGGCGGAGCTCTCGCTGCTACCCGCGATTCGCAAAGCGCCCGACGCGATCATCGTCGCCGACGGCACCAGTTGCCGCCACCAAATTCACGACGGCGCAGCCCGCGAAGCCAAGCACGCGATTCGCGTGTTGGCTGAGCATTTGCAGTGACCAACCAACCGTTCGTGGTGAGCCTGTCGAACCATGAACACCTTGCCAGCCCCCTGTGGGAGCGGCGGAAGCCGCGAATACTCACTCGGTACGTAAGAACTTCGCGGCTTCCGTCGCTCCCACAACACTGACACAAGGTGAACATTATGAGAATCCTCCACACCATGCTCCGCGTAGGCGATCTGCAACGCTCGGTCAACTTCTACACAAACGTGATGGGTATGCAATTGCTTCGCACCACGGATCGGCCCGAACAAAAGTATTCACTCGCGTTCGTCGGTTACGGCGATGAATCCAGCGGCGCGGTGGTCGAACTGACCTACAACTACGGCGTAGAGAGCTACGACATCGGCACCGGGTTCGGGCACCTAGCCATCGCCGTCCCGAACGCCGCCGCGGCCTGCGAAGCCGTTCGGGCAGCGGGCGGCAACGTCACCCGCGAAGCCGGCCCCGTCAAAGGCGGCAACACAGTCATCGCCTTCGTGCAAGACCCGGATGGCTACAAGATCGAATTGATTGAATCGACGCGGTAGTTTCGTGCCGCTTGTCAGCGTGCGAAAAATATACAGTACAGCTTTTTGACGCTAACGACAGCTGGGCGGCGCTTGGCGCATGTTTTTTCTGATTATTGAGATTCGCAATAAATGGTCTGAAAGCGCCACCCGCCTGTGGTTAGACCACAAAAGCTGATCGTTCAGCGTGTGTAGGGTGCATACGAGAACCGTCATGCACCGGTCGCGTACGGTGGCGGTTTTCGTGGCTCGCCGTGTGTGCCGCCGTTGGCGGATGACGCTTCGCGTATCCGCCCTACATCCGGGGTTAGCTTGATGCCGCGTACCTAAAAAACCTCGGGAAACACTCTCACCGATGTTACCTTCATGGCTTCACCGAACGAAATTGCCAGCCACAGCGACAGTGCGCCGTCACACGCCAGGTAACTTGTTTCTCCGAGTAAGTAGCCGTACCCCTTTGCCGCCGAGTTCAGGAAGTTGTGCTCGGGCGGCCCAAGCAGACGGCGAACTTCCTCAGGTGTTTTCCCCGCGACGTCCACACCGATGACCGCCACATATGATTCCCGATGCTGGTGCGCGTGCCACTGGTCAGCGTGAAAGGTATTGGATTGTTCCCACTTGGTTTGATCGCAGTTCAATGCACGGGAATGCAGACTGACGACGGCCAACAGAGCGAACACAAAAGATAGCACCGCAGCGTAGGCAAGAAAGGCGAATACGTGGGTTCGCGTGATTCTGATCACACGCGAAACCCGAAAGTGCGACTAGACGCACAAACGTCGATCAAAGATGCATCGTTTGCCGACACCACCCTACCCCGTCACTCCCACCAACCCACGCTTCCGAAGCATAGGCTCCACATTCGCCGCGCGCCCCCGGAACGCGGCGTAGCCGTCTTTCGGTTCGATGGTGTTGCCTGCGGAGTAGACATAGCGCCGCAAGCGCTCGGCGGTCTCCGCGTCGAAAGCGTTGCCCGCTTCGACAAACGCGTCAAACGCATCCGCGTCGAGCACTTCGGCCCACATGTAAACGTAGTACCCAGCGGCGTAATCGGCACCCGAAAACAGGTGCCGGAAGTGCGTGAGGCGGTGCATCATCGGGATCGCGTGCGGCATGCCGAGGCGCGCGAGTTCGGCCTTCTCGAACGCGACGAGGTCAAAGCCTTCGTAGCTTGCTAGCGCGTGGGCGGCCATGTCGACGAGCGCGCTGGACGTGTATTGCACCGTCTCAAAACCCTTGTTGAACAAGCGTGCCGCTTCGATGCGTTCGCGCAGTGATTGCGGCATCGCGTCACCGGTTTTGTAGTGCCGCGCATGCTTGTCGAGCACTTCGGGTTCGAGCGCCCAGTGCTCGTAGAGCTGCGACGG
>DAINAJ010000002.1:0-8121 GCA_036733505.1 Casimicrobium sp. | reverse complement strand
CGTAGTCTTGCAACACATTCGTGCCCGAGAGACGCTCGTAGGTGACGTTCGAAAGCAGCCCATGCAAGCCGTGGCCGAATTCGTGAAACAACGTGCGCACGTCATCAAGGCTCAATAGCGTCGGCTCGCCCGCGGGTGCTTTGGCGAAGTTGTTGTGGTTCGCGATGATTGGAATCACCGGGCCATCGTTCATCTGCGCTTGCCAGCGATACGCGCTCATCCACGCGCCGCCACTCTTGGTTGAGCGCGCATAGTTGTCCGATAAAAAGATCCCGACCAACGCACCAGCCGCGTTGTGCACTTCAAAAGTACGCACGTCTGGGTGGTACATCGGAATGCCCTGCTTCTCCTCAAACTTGAGGCCGAAAAGTCGGCCCGCGCAATCAAACATCGCGCGCATCATCGCGTTCAATTCGAAGTACGGTTTCGTTTCGGCGTCGTCGAGGTTGTAGCGCGTCTGCCGCACTTTTTCCGCGAAATAGCGCCAGTCCCAGGTTTCGATGCTGTGGGTGAATCCGCTTGCGCGCGCGGTGGCGACGATTGCGTCCTCTTCGGCCGCTGCGCGCAGCTTTGCGGGCTCCCACACTTTGCCGAGCAAGCCTTGAACCGCAGACGGCGTGCCAGCCATCCGATCCACCAGTGCATAGTCCGCAAATGTCGCGTAGCCGTGTAACGCGGCTTGCTCTTGCCGCAACTTGAGAATTTCTACGGCTAGCGCGCGATTGTCGTTTGCGCCGTCATGTTCGCCGCGCGACGCCCACGCCTTTTGCACCTGCTCGCGCAAATCGCGGCGCTCTGAGAAGGTTAGGAACGGCACGATTAGCGAACGCGACAACGTGATTGCGTAGGCGTCATTGACACCGCGTGCAACGGCAGCTTCTTTCGCCGCATTGCGCAATGATTCAGGCAAACCCGCTAGGTCGCGCTCGTCGCGAAGCAGCAGTTGGTAGCCTGACTCATCGGCGAGAACGTTTTGCGAGAACTGCGTGGTGAGTTCTGCAAGCTTTGCCATCACTTCGGCGTAGCGCGTTTTCGACGCAGGCGGCAGCTTCGCGCCTGCACGGACGAAATCAAGATGCACCCGATCGAGGAGCCGTTGGGCTTCCGGCGTGATGCCAAGTGAACCCATGCGTGCGTGCAAGAGATCGATACGACCAAACAACGCGTCGTTCATGTAAATCGCGCTGTTGTGCGCCGAAAGTTTCGGCGCAATTTCCAGCTCAACTTTCTGCAATGCCGGCGAAGTCTCTGCTGCCGTTAAATTGAAAAACAACTCGCGAACTCGCGCCAAGAGGCGACCGCTGCGGTCAAAGGCGACCAAGGTGTTCTCAAACGTGGGGACAAACATCGAGCCGGCTAACGCGTCGATTTCCGCTCGATGAGATTGCAGCGCCACGTCAAACGCCATCGAGAAATCTTCCGCGCGTACTAGGTCAAACGGGGGCAGCCCATAAGGCGTCTGCCAGTTTTCAAGCAACGGATTCGGTGTAGTCATACATTAACTTTCAAAAAAACAGATGAGCGCACGTCGCGAGAGGACGAGACGACCTAATTCGCGAATCGGCGCTACGTCGTAGCAGCCGGCCCAGCAGCGCCACTTGAGGCCGCGCTTCGCCCCTTCTGCCATAACACGTCACTATGGCCCAGATCACGGTTTAGCACGCGGGCGAGCACGAACGCCATGTCACTGAGGCGGTTGAGGTAAACGCGCGCCGCCAATGACACCTCTTCTTCCGTCGACAAAGCGATCAGAGCGCGCTCAGCGCGGCGACAAATGGTCCGCACCAAATGGGCGTACGCCGCAGCACGCGAGCCGCCAGGTAAGATGAAGTCTTTGAGCATCGAAAGGTCGGCGTTGAGCGATTCGGTCAGCGCCTCTAGTCGCTCCACGTGTGCGTCAGTGATGGCCGTGTAGCCGGGAATGGACATCTCGCCGCCCAGATCGAACAGGTCGTGCTGCACGTTGGTGAGCGCCTCGCGCAGGGCGGCCGGAATGGATTCTGTCAACAGCAGGCCGACAAAGGAATTGAGCTCGTCAATGTCGCCCATGGCCGCAACGCGTGGATGCGTCTTGGCGACACGGGAGCCGTCGCCGAGCCCCGTCGTGCCGCTGTCACCTGTTTTCGTTGTAATCTTGGATAAACGATGCCCCATGGCCGCAAACCTGAACCTTTCCACAGTAAATCCGAGATTACCGCTTTCAACAATGAACCCTAGTTTAGAAGAACCGTTGGTCAAACGAGATGCGACGATTTCGTCAAGCGACGGTGTCGCAACGTTAGTTCTCAACCGCCCAGAGCAGTTCAACGCGCTCTCCAGCGCGTTACTCGGAGCGCTCCAAGCCGAGCTTGACGCGATTGCGAATGACCCGAGCGTACGTGTGGTCATATTGAAAGGAAACGGTCGCGCGTTTTGCGCTGGCCACGATTTGCGCGAAATGCAGTCCCACGCTAACGAGCGGCAATGGCATCAGAGCTTGTTCGAGCAGTGCTCAACGGTAATGCTTACGTTGGCGTCAATGCCGCAACCGATCATCGCGCAAGTGCACGGCATAGCCACCGCAGCGGGCTGCCAATTGGTCGCGGCGTGCGATCTGGCCATCGCGGGGCGCTCCGCACGCTTTGCGACTAGCGGAATCAATCTCGGCCTGTTTTGTTCAACCCCTGCTGTCGCTTTGACGCACACTATGGCGGCAAAACATGCTGCTGAAATGTTGTTTACCGGCGAATTCATTGATGCACCGACGGCGGCGCAGTGGGGTTTGGTGAACCGTTGTGTCGACGACGAGGCGCTTTCCGAAGCCGTATTGGCGACAGCACGCGCAGTCGCGACCAAGTCTTTCGCCGCAGTGCGCTCAGGCAAAGCGCTACTCCGCGCGCTAAACGGACGCTCGCTGACAGACGCTTATCGTGCCGCAGGAGAGAATATGGCCAACGACATGCAATCAGCGGATGCGAACGCGGGCATCGGCGCATTTCTACACAAAAAACCCTCACCGGTCTGGACACATCAATGAGCATTATTCGACGCGAAGCACCGCCCCCCACCGAATCATGGGATGCGCTGAGGGAGTGGTCGCGCCACACATGGTGGGAGCGCTATCGTGCGAGCCTCTTGGTGATGCTGCCCTTCACCACACTGGTCATCGGACTGGCGACGGTGGCGCTTTTTTTCGCTGAATTTTCTTTGCGCTCGGCAAAACTGATGGCAATAATCTGGGCGATCGCCGTGCCGGTCACCGCCCTTGGTTACATGCGCAAAATGTCCCGCGCAGCAGCCCAAGTTCCCCCAATCAGCCCAGCGAGCCTTGACCCGAACACAGCGGTGGACATTCGCAGCTCGCGCCCGGAGCCACCAAACTAGCCCCAGGTCCGCGACGCGGGCTCTAGCGATGAAGCAGGCGACGCGCAGAGAAGAAATTCACACAGAATCCCACCGCCGCACCAACAAGCACCGCCCCCCAAATCTGCAAGACCGACCGGTCCGAGTAGAACAACAGCACACTCGACACCCCAAAGTTGAGCGCGTTTCCCAATGACTGCGCTGCCACGTAGCGGCCCCAATCGAGCACCGAGGCGGGTTGTGTCGGCTTAAACGTGAATCGTCGATTGAACGCGTACGTCGTGGTCACGCCCGCCAGCAACGCCAACAGACGTGCAAGCAGCAGTGGAGCGCCCCACGCGACGGTCAAAGTGACAACGTTCGCGTCGATGGCCAACGCGATGAACGCGCCGATCAAGTAGCGTCCAGCCTGCAGTGCAGTTTCGCTTGGCGTGTTCGATTCTGGAGGCTTCATCACGCAAGCGTACCAGTGCGGCTTCCGCTGGCTTTCTGGGGGGAATTTCCACGCGTGACTTTGAAATGCAGTTCCATTTGCATTTAGACCGGTATCGACAATCGCAGGGGCGCGCCGCTCTAAGCGGCTCCTTCGAACGATTCAGCGGCTAGCGCTAGAGCCTAGGCTCCAAGCCTCCTGCAACCATGCCGTATCCGCGACCAAGATTTCTATAATTGACCGGTTAGACATTGTCATCAATTACAGTCGGCGAAACGGACCGTTCTTCGAACGCATACCGCTGGCCACGCAGGAGAAGTTGTGAAGGTACTCGTTCCGGTCAAGCGCGTTGTGGACTACAACGTAAAAGTGCGCGTCAAGCCCGACAATTCTGGCGTTGATATCGCTAACGTAAAAATGTCGATGAATCCATTTTGCGAAATCGCAGTGGAAGAAGCCGTGCGCTTGCGCGAGAAAGGCGTCGCGACGGAAGTGATCGCCGTTTCTGCTGGCGTTCCACAGTGCCAAGAAACGCTGCGCAACGCAATGGCCATTGGTGCAGATCGCGGCATCTTGATCGAGACCGATGTTGAGTTGCAGCCTCTGGCCGTCGCAAAACTCCTGAAAGCCATCGTCGACAAAGAACAACCCCAGCTCGTGTTGCTTGGTAAGCAAGCCATTGATGACGACGCAAACCAAACTGGCCAAATGCTCGCCGCGCTGCTTGGCTGGGGCCAAGCGACGTTTGCCTCAAAAGTTGAAATTGCAGGCGACACTGCGACGGTGACGCGCGAAGTTGATGGCGGCTCAGAAACCGTCTCGATCAAGCTGCCAGCGATCATCACCACTGACTTGCGCTTGAACGAGCCGCGTTACGCCACGCTTCCAAACATCATGAAGGCCAAGAAAAAGCAGCTTGACACGTTCAAGCCGGCTGACCTTGGCGTTGACGTTGCGCCGCGCCTCACGACGCTCAAAGTAGAAGAGCCGCCAAAACGCCAAGGCGGCGTGAAAGTGGCGGACGTTGCAGCGCTCATCGACAAACTGAAAAACGAAGCGAAGGTCATTTGATCATGGCAAATCTTGTATTGGCGGAACACAGTCACGGCGCGCTCAATGCTGCGACGCTTAATGTCATCTCCGCAGCAACCGCTATCGGCGGCGATGTGCACGTGCTCGTAGCCGGCCACAACGCTAGCGCTGCTGCCGCTGCTGCCGCGCAAGTTGCGGGCGTCTCCAAAGTGTTGCTCGCCGACGGCGCGGCGCATGCCAACCAGCTACCCGAAAGCGCCGCGGCACAAGTTGTCGCGGTTGCCGGAGCGTATAGCCACATCCTGGCCCCGGCTACGGCGTACGGCAAAGGCGTCGCGCCGCGTGTTGCCGCTTTGCTCGACAAGGCGCAAATCAGCGACATCATCAAGGTCGTCGATGCCGACACCTTTGTACGCCCCATTTACGCTGGAAACGCCTACGCCACGGTGAAGTCGAACGACAGCGTAAAGGTACTCACGGTGCGCGGCACGGCATTCAGTGCTGCAGCCACCTCGGGTGGCAGCGGCACAGTTGAATCTGTTGCTGCTGTGGCCGATGCGGGTGTTTCAACGTTCGTTTCCGCTGAGATTACGAAGAGCGAGCGGCCCGAGCTGACCGCCGCCAAGATCATCGTTTCCGGTGGCCGTGGTTTGGGTTCTGGCGAAAAATATCGTGAAGTGCTCACGCCACTCGCGGATAAGCTCAACGCCGCGATGGGCGCTTCGCGCGCCGCCGTTGATGCGGGCTTCGTGCCCAACGACTATCAAGTCGGCCAAACTGGCAAGATCGTTGCGCCAGACCTCTACATCGCCGTTGGCATCAGCGGTGCGATTCAGCACCTCGCCGGCATGAAAGACAGCAAAGTCATCGTCGCCATCAACAAAGATCCGGACGCGCCGATTTTCAGCGTCGCCGACTATGGGCTGGTGGGCGACTTGTTTGAAGTTGTTCCGCAGTTGGCCGCAAGTCTGTAACCGCAGTAAACCAAGCGGGCCCTGTTGCCCGCTTTTTTTTCGTCATTCACGCCAAAGTTCGCCCCATGAGCACCTATCGCGCCCCCACCAAAGAATTTAAATTTCTGCTTGAAACCGTCGCACCGCTGGACGCACTCTCCGCGTTGCCACATTTCGAGGAAGCCACGCCCGACACGGTGTACGCCATCATTGACGAGTCCGCCAAGTTTGCGACTGACGTGCTCGACCCTTTGAATTGGTCTGGCGACCAAGAAGGCGCGAAACATCATGGCGCCGACAACTCCGTCACCACTCCGAAGGGTTTCAAAGCCGCTTACGATGGCTATTGCGGAATGGGCGGGGCGGCGCTGCCGATGCCAGCGGAATTTGGCGGCCTAGGCATGCCGCGCAGCTTGATTACCTTGACCGACGAAATCGTTCACTCGTCGAACATGAGTTTTGGCTTGTTGCCTATGCTGACACAAGGCGCAATTGAGGCTATCTTGCTGGCGGGTTCCGATTCGCTAAAGCAGACGTACCTACCGAAGATGGTCAGCGGCGAATGGACGGGCACCATGAACCTCACTGAGCCGCAGGCGGGCTCGGATCTGGCGCTGGTTAAAACGCGCGCGGAGCAACAAGCCGATGGCACGTTCAAAATTTTCGGCACCAAAATTTTCATTACGTTTGGTGAGCACGATTTCACCAGCAACATCATTCACCTGGTGCTCGCGCGTCTGCCGGATGCGCCCGAGGGCGTGAAGGGCATCTCGCTGTTCGTTGTGCCAAAGTTTTTGGTGAACGCGGACGGCTCGCTCGGTGCGCGAAACGACGCGCACTGCGTCTCCATCGAACACAAGCTGGGCATCCACGGCTCGCCAACATGCGTCATGCAGTTCGGCGACAACGGTGGCGCAACGGGCTACGTCGTTGGCGAACTCAACCGCGGCCTCGAATACATGTTTGTGATGATGAACCTTGCGCGCTTCGGCGTGGGTTTGCAAGGCATCGGCATCGCAGAGCGCTCATACCAACGTGCTGTCACGTTCGCACGTGAACGCGTGCAGTCGCGGGATGTCGGGGCTCCAAAGAATCCGTCAGTGCCGATTATTCGTCACCCGGACGTGCGCCGCATGTTGCTGCGGATGCGCGCACAAACCGAAGCCGCTCGCGCGTTGGCAATGGCCACGGCATACGCGTTTGATCTCGCGGAAGCGCACCCAGACGCCGACGTGCGCAAGGCCAATCAAGCTTTCGTTGAATTCATGATTCCGATTCACAAGGGCTGGGCCACCGAGATGGCACAGGACGTGACCTACCAAGGCATTCAAGTGCATGGCGGCATGGGCTTCATCGAAGAAACCGGTGCTGCGCAGCACTACCGCGACGCGCGCATCACAACGATTTACGAAGGCACGACGGCGATCCAAGCCAATGACCTCGTGGGTCGCAAGATGGCGCGTGAAGGTGGCGTGACGGCGAAGGCGCTGGTCGTCACCATGCGAGAGTTCTGCAAGTCGCTGGCCGCGTCGAACAACCCGCACTTGAAAGCTTCGCACACGAAATTGGCCGCGGGCGTCGACGCGGTCGAGCGCGCTATCGACTTTAATCTTGCGAACTTCAATACGAACGTGCGCGCGTGCTTTGCGGGCAGCGTACCAATGGTGAAATTGTTCGGCATTGTGTGCGGCGGATGGCAGCTGGCGCGCGTCGCCGTCGAAGCTGAAAAGCGCATCGCTGCGGGCGATGCCGACAAGGCGTTTTACGAAGCCAAACTGGCCACGCTGCGTTTCTTCGCCGACACCATGATTCCCGAGGCGATTGCTGCAGCCGATACGATCGTGAACGGTTCGCACGGCACATTAGCTTTGGACGAGGCTGCGTTCTAACCATCCGCACAGGCACATAGCGTAGCGCGGGCACGTCCGGCAATCGTTCACAAGGCGGGCGGTGCCTGCCCCAATCCACCGAAGTTAAGCGGTTCGCAAGAGATTTTTTGACACAGATTTCACCGATGAGTTAGTTGATTTACACAGATTCTTACGAACCAGACTCTAGCGAAACGTGTTCTAACAATCTGTGTTCATCTGTGTAAATCTGTGGCAAAAATTGTTCGCCTCGCTTAAGTGCGGTGGATTGGTGCCTGCCCTACGAGCATCGCGCTCGACACACAAAGGATTCTCATGCTGCAGCTTCACTATTTCCCTTCCAACGCTTCGCTCACACCGCACATCCTGTTGGAAGAAATGGGCGTGCCGTTTGAGCTGAAGTTGGTTGATGGCGCGAATAACGCTCAGAAATCGCCCGAGTATTTGAAGCTCAATCCAAACGGGTTGATCCCGGTGTTGGTGGACGGAGATT
>DAINAJ010000001.1:0-84948 GCA_036733505.1 Casimicrobium sp. | reverse complement strand
ATATCCCCGACTACCGCGCGACGCTGCCGCAGCGCCCAAATTTTCATCTTCGCGTCGTCAAACAAATAGCCTCGCGTGCGCTCGACACGCGAGACGAAGCTACGCTGCGCAGCACAGGCCAATGGCGTGCGCCGTAGCCGCATGCGACGTGCGAGGCGCTAATAGCTTTATGGCTGCAGAGACTGCTGGGCGGTCGTTTCAGGCACGAAAGCGCATTTATCGACTAACACGATAAATCGACTGAAAGCGCCAGCTGGCTGTCGTTAGGCGCGAAAAGCCATTGAACGCTCGTGCTACATTTCTGCGCGCACACAACACGCACGCTTTGTTTCCCATTCTTCAATTTGTAGTCCACGTGAAAACACACCTCTTTCGAGCGCTCAACGTCGCGCTCTCCGCTGCCGCCGTCTTGCTCGTCCACGCCCCCGCCGTCGCCCAAACTCCCGCGCGGCCCGACAAGATCATGACCATCAGCGAGCTTCGCGTTTGCATGAAAATGAAGCAAAGCAACGACGCCGCTGCGCTGGAGATCCAACGAGACCAAACCAACTACACGCGCGACAAAGACGCGCTCAAAGCCGAGCAGCTTGAGGTCAACAAAGGCAACGATGACATTCGCGCGCGCGGCGCCGCACTACGCGCCGAGAGCGACGCGATCAGCGCGCGCGTCAGCGAAATGTCCAACCTAGGCCAAACCGCCAAGACCGACGAAGAAAAAGCCGCGTACGAAGCCGAGCGTGTGAAGCTCCTCGCAAGAAACAGCGCCTACGAGAAAAACGTCGCCGAATTTAGCGTCGCGCAAAAGGCACAAATTGAACGCGTCAACGCCGTCAACGCCCGCATCGACGCCGTCAACGCGCGCAGCCACGGCATCAACGATCGCGTAGAGCCGCAACAGAAAAAGGCCGCCGCCTGGCGCGAGCAATGCGGCAACCGCCGCTTCCGCGAAGAAGACGAAGTCGTCATCAAGAAAGAGTTGGCCGCAGGCAAATAAGCGCAGCGGCGCGCTTCCCGCCGAAGGCGTTGTAAACCCGTAGGGTGCCGGTTCACCGCACCCAAATTGATACGAGCAAACGGGCTACTCCGGAGCCACCTAGCCGGGTCTCGGCCCGGCGGCCGAGTTACTTTTTGGCATTGCCCAAAAAGTAACCAAAAAGGCTAGCCCCGAACCCCGCTGTTCCCTGCGGTGCTCGCAACGGGCGGGACCCGCACAAATCGCCCGAAAGTTGCGCTGACGCGCAACCAGTGGGCTCATGGTGCGGGTCTACGACCGCCCGTTGCTCCGCTCCTCGGCGCGGGCTGACGGGGCGTTAACGGCGAATAGTGATCGCTTCGCGATTGGGTTACGGAAACCCGGATGCGAGCATCCGGGCTACGCTGCTGCGGGCTTAGCCGTCCGAGATCGCGTCTTGCTTCATTCTCGGCTGGTGGGCGTTAACGGTCATGACTTCATAGCGAACGTTCACAAAAATCCCTGTGTCAGCGTGGCGCTCCTGCACAATTTTTAGCGACACGTCGAGGACATCGCCTGGTGCAATAGTGATGTCATGCGCGAAAAACCTATCGTAGAACGATTCATCCAAAACCGGAGCGGCGATCTTTACTCCTCGCCAATAGAACTCCCACTTACGATTGCCTCTCGCCAAGATCGCGCGCGATATTTCCAGCGTGGCGCTTTCGATGAGCTCGCGAACGCTTTCGTCATCGTCGTCTTCGGTGCGATACATCTCGAATTTTTCGCGAGGAATGGTGGGTGTGCCGCCATCGCTCCTGTTCGGGTCATCGACCAGAGTAAGTCCAGTGATTCGCACATCAGATGTTGCCGCGGCAAAAACTTTGCCAATTGCTGCACCGAATTTTTCGCTATTCTCCAACTGCTTTTTCGCCTCGTAAATCGTTCGCGGAACGACTATTTTCTGTTTGCCAGATTCGACGATCACAAGTTCTTCACTTACGGTGACCTTGACGGGCTCGTCGGCCTTTATGAACTTCTCGTATATGTGCGTTGAGATGATTCCGAAGATGATTGCCTGCGCTGCCTGACTCGTGAAAAGATTCTTGGCGGACGTGAAGATGGTTCTTACGGTCGCCTGAAAGCTTCCTTCCGATAACGCCTCAACCACAACTTCAACGCGATAGCCTGCATTTACCGCAGCGTTTGCCTCTCGAACGGCGTCGGCTAAGCCAACGAGAGCTGAAGCAAGCGAATAGGCGTTAATGTCCTTTGATTCAGACTCGAACCTAAGTGTGATGCGATCACTTCGATCTTTGACCTCGAGAACGTTCATTTGATCCACTTAAGATAGTTGACGCACCGATGTTAGCGAGTAGCCCGGATGCTCGCATCCGGGTTCCCGCAACCCAATCGCGAAGCGATCACTGTTCGCTCTTAACGCCCCGTCACCCCGCGCCGAGGAGCGGAGCAACGGGCGGTCGTAGACCCGCACCATGAGCCCACTGGTTGCGCGTTAGCGCAACTTTCGGGCGATTTGTGCGGGTCCCGCCCGTTGCGAGCACCACAGGAAACAAGCGGGGTTCGGGGCTAGCCTTTTGGGTACTTTTGGGCAATGCCAAAAGTACCTCGCCCAACGGGCGAAACGCAGCCGTGGCAAACGAACCCAATCATTCAATCGAACCCTTCGCTGCGCTCAGGGCGAACGGTGCTTAAGGGGCAAACGTTCGCGCCCATTCCAACTAGGTTGGTATCAATTTGGGTGCGGTGAACCGGCACCCTACCGGTTTACGAGTTCATGGTTCGACAGGCTCACCACGAACGGCGGCAGCGCCCCGCTCGGCAAACGGCTAGTGACTCTCCCGCGGCACAGGAGTCCCGGATTTCCCGATTAGGAAATCCAAGTCCGCGCCAGTGTCGGCGCCCATGACGTGATCGACATACAACCGCACGTAGCCACGGTCAAGCCACGGCTTTGGTGTCGTCCAACCTTCTTTGCGCCGCGCCAAATCCGCGTCCGACACTTCAAGTTTCAATGCGCGTCCAGCCGTGTCGAGCTCAACGTAATCACCCGTCTGCACAAACGCCAACGGGCCGCCTGCTGCGGCTTCTGGCGCAGCGTGCAACACGACAGTGCCGTACGCGGTGCCGCTCATGCGGGCGTCGCTTACGCGCACCATGTCGCTGATGCCTTTGCGCAATACTTTCGGCGGCAGCGGCATGTTGCCGACTTCGGCCATGCCGGGGTAGCCTTTCGGGCCGCAGTTTTTTAGCACCATCACGCTGTTTTCGTCGATGTCTAACGACTCGTCGTTGATGCGTGCGTGCAGCTCTTCAATCGTTTCGAACACGACGGCTTTGCCGCGATGTTGCAGCAGGTGCGCCGTGGCGGCGCTCGGTTTGATCACGGCACCGTTCGGTGCGAGATTGCCGCGCAGGATGGTGATGCCGGCGTTGGGCATGAACGGGTTGTTCAGTTCGCGGATCACGTTGCGGTCGAAGCATTCGGCGTCTTTGACGTTGTCCCAAATCGTCTTGCCGTTGGCGGTCATCGCGTCTTTGTGCAGATGGTCGCCGATCTCTTTGAGCACCGCGGGCAAGCCACCGGCGTAGTAGAAATCTTCCATCAAATACTTGCCGCTCGGCTGAATGTCCACGAGGTCCGGCATCTTCGAGCCCAACTCAAAATCGTCGAGCTTCAACGGCACGCCGATGCGTCCGGCCATCGCAAGGAGATGGACCACGGCATTGGTCGAGCCACCAATCGCCGCGAGCGTTTTGATGGCGTTTTCGAATGCTTTGCGCGTCAGGATGTGGCTCAAGCGAACGTCTTGTTTCACCATCTCAACGATGCGCCGCCCGGTGAGCTGCGCGAGGCGATAGCGCTGCGCGTCGACCGCGGGAATCGCAGCGTTGCCGGGCAGCGAGAGGCCGAGCGACTCGACCATCGAGGCCATCGTACTCGCCGTGCCCATCGTCATGCAATGGCCCTTGCTGCGGTGCATGCCAGCCTCGGCGTCCATGAATTCTTCGATCTTCATGTGGCCGCCGCGCACCTTTTCACTCATCTGCCACACGCCGGTGCCACTGCCGAGAATTTCTTTCTTGTAGCGACCATTGAGCATCGGTCCGCCCGAGAGACCGATGGTGGGCAAATCGCATGAGGCCGCGCCCATGATGAGCGAAGGCGTTGTTTTGTCGCAGCCCATGAGCAGCACAACGCCGTCCATCGGGTTGCCACGAATGCTTTCTTCAACGTCCATGCTGGCGAGGTTGCGCCACAACATCGCCGTGGGGCGCAACAGCACTTCGCCGAGCGACATCACCGGAAACTCCAGCGGCCAACCGCCGGCTTCCCACACGCCTTTTTTCACGAACTCCGCGATCTCGCGGAAGTGCGCGTTGCACGGGTTGAGTTCGCTCCATGTGTTGCAGATGCCGATGACCGGACGACCGTCGAACAAGTCGTTCGGATGTCCCTGATTTTTCATCCACGAGCGATGCGCGAAGCCGTCTTTATCGTGCTTGCCGAACCAAATCTGGCTGCGGCGTTTGAATTTCGGGTCGTTTAGATCGTCGTCGCGGTTGGCCAATTGGAACTCCTAGGTGTGCATGTGTTCTATGAATTAAGGCTAGCACTAAGCTCTGTCAGTTAGCCTTGTGGGTTGCATCCTCTGAAATCCGACATGAACGCCGCCGCGATCACCGACACCCGTGCTGTTGCACACGACATGGCTGCCAATGCGCAGCGCGGGTTGTTGTGGGCGCTCGGTGTCTCGGCGATGCTGCATTTGGTGGTGATGACGGTGCAGGTCGGAGGCGATAGTTTCGGTTGGCGCGCACCGACCAGCGACGCTGCGAAAGACACCAGCGTTCGCATCAAGGCGCGCTTGGAAGCGCGCGAGGAGCCCACGCGTAGTGCAACGCCCGCGCCGACGCCGCTGCCGGAACAGCCGCGTCGTGAGGTAACGCGGCCGAACATCACCAGCGTCACCGTCGCTGCGCCGGAAATTCCGCGCGCAGAAGAACTCGATACGCCAAGGCCTAAAGTTGAACCACCGCTGCCCGCGCCGCCGGTCGAGCGGCCGGTGCTCACGCCGCCGCCAGTCGCCAAAGTCGAGGTCAAGCCCGAGCCGAAGCCTGAGCCCACGCCGACGCCGAAAGAACCAGAATTGGTTAGACCGACGAAGGCCGAGCAGAAAGCGCCGATTCCGGTGCCCACGACGCAGCAACCCGTACCTCCGGTCGCGCCGATTCCGGTGGTCGAAGCGCCAGCACCGAAGCCCGAGGTAAAAGAGGCCGCGCCAGAGCCCAAAGCCATCACGCCGCCGCCCTTGGCGCAGCCCGCGTTGCCCGCTCCAGCCGCACCCGCGCCCGTACCGCAGCCGGTCGCTGCGACAGCAGAGCCCGCGAAGGCGGCTCCGGCGCCGGTCGCGCCGCCTGTGCCGCCGACGGCTGCGCCCGCCGCGCCGCCGGCACCCGTTACGCCCGTCGCAACACCAACGCCACCCGTGGCCGCGCCCCCAGCGCCTACTGCCGCCCCGGTGGCCCCGGCCGCGCCGGTGGCGCAGCAGGCCAAAGCCCCGCCGGCACCCGCAGCGCCTGTCCTGACGCAATCTGCGCCCGCAGCCACCAGCGCAGCACCACCCGCCGCCCCCGCAGCGGCTCCCGCGTCCGCACCAGCCTCGTCAGCGAGTGCGTCGTCCGCGTCGTCAGGCGCATCCGCGCCCACGGGCGCGTCTGCTGCATCGGGGTCTGCGAGTGCCTCCGGTGCCTCCGGCGCAACCGGTGCGCGCGCGGTGGTGACGCTGCCGTCGCCGCGCGCGGGTGACGGTGCGAACGCCGCTTCCACCGCAGGCGCTGGCAATGAAAAACTGCCTGCGTTCAACTTGCCGCCTGCGCGCGTTGATGGTTTTGATCCGTATAAATCACGCGCCGCAGTTGCACGCGACGCGGCGCGCGATTTGAACAGTCGCGGCCCATTGGTGCCACCTTCGGTTGCGCCGTCGCTGAGTGAGCGCGAGCGAATGGCCAAGAACGTTGACGAAAGTTGGCGTGCTGATTGCCAAGAGGTCAACAAAGCCGGCGTCAATCTGTTGATGATTCCGGTGCAGGTGCTCAATCAACTTCGCGACAAAGGCTGTCGATTTAGGTAGGCGGAGTTCGCTTGAATGGTTGGCGACGACTTGGCGTCGCGCGGTGGCTTAGATGGTAGGCGACGACTTGGCGTCGCTTGGGTGCCACGGAGAAGCGCGGCCAAGCCCGCGCCTACAAATCGCTTAAACGAACATTATTGCGCCCACTTAGCATCGGGCATGTGCTTTCGGGCTGACCTCGCCGTTTCGTGGGTTCGTTACGCGATAATTTGGTTAAGAAGATTCTTGGCTAAAGTGACTGCGCAGGGGCGCATGACGACATCGGTCATCGGTTGCCAAAGTATTGTGAACGTTACGCGCATGTTTTTTACCGTTTTGCTACCGACGTTCAATCACGGCGCAACCATCGCATTTGCACTGGCTTCGTTGCGCCAGCAGACACATGCGAACTTCGAAGCAATCATCGTCGGCGATGGCATCCCGGAAGCGCTGCTGCCCATTGTCGAATCCGCAGTGGCGACCGACTCGCGGTTTCGGCTGATCACTTTTCCGAAACACGAACGACGCGGCGAGCCGTATCGTCACCAAATATTGACCGCAACGAAAAGCGACGCGGTCTGTTATCTGACCGATCGCGACCTCTGGTTGCCGGAACACCTCGAACGCATGGCGCATTTGCTGTCGCAGGCGGACTATGGCCACACGCTGGGTGTGCACGTGCTGCCGGACTCGAGCTTGCGCGCGTATGCCTGCGATCTGTCGCAGCCAGGCTATCGCCACATGATGCAAACCACGAACGACAATCGCATGCCGTTTTCCACGTTTGGGCACACGATGGCAGCGTACCGCGCGCTGCCGGAAGGTTGGGCCACGACGCCTGCGGGCGAGTGGACCGACCTGACGATGTTTCGCAAATTTATGCGACACGACATGCTGCGCGGTCAGAGCGGAACGTGGCCGACAGCGGTTACGTTTCCAACACCGCCGCGCGCAACTTGGTCGACGGAGCAGAGGCTCGCTGAGCTTGAATTGTGGCAATCGCGCTTGAGCGATGACGTTTCGCGTGCGCGCATTCAATGCGAAATGCTCGAAGCGACGCTTTGCGTGCAACGTCAAGAAATTGCGCAAATCAGCCTTATCGCGCAGCAACTTATTGCAGATCATCAACGCACGAACGCTGTGCCCGCGCCCACAAGTTTTTCCGCGCTGCGCAGCTACCGATAACCACGACACATCACGAAAAAGTACACATGACAGCAATACCACCACCCGATTGGAGCCTTCAAGGCGCACGTAAAGACCGACAAAGCGTCACCCACGACGGGCAGCCATTCGCCCGCGCGTTGATCGACGGCGTCGTCGCGCGTGAAATGCCGAACATGATGAAGGGCAATGGCGTATTGACCGAAATTTTTCGCGCGGATTGGTTTGAGAATCCACGTCCTATCGCACAGGTGTTTCAGTCCGTCATTTTCCCCGGTGGGATTTCGGCGTGGCACGGGCATGCGTTGACCACCGATCAATTGTTTGCGGCGTGCGGGTCGGTTCATATCGTGCTCTACGACGCGCGAACGCACTCGCCGACGTTCGGGCAGGTGAACGAGTTTCGCGTTGGGTCGTTTCGACAAGCGCTGGTGATCGTGCCGCCCGGCGTGTGGCACGGTGTTCGCAACTTCGGCCCTGACAATGCGATCCTCTTAAATCTCGTTGATCGCGCCTACGAATACACGAGCCCAGACCATTGGCGTCTGCCGATCGACACTGATCAAATCCCGTTTCGATTCGAGGGCGCGCCGCGCATTGACGCGCTGTCCCGATAAGCGCTTAGGCTCGGAGACCGCGAACCGATAAAATAGCGGATTCTCTTCAAAGCACCGCCGGATAAAGCCGCGCGCCCTGCAACATGCAAAACACGCCCCCCGCCTCGACGGACGCTGCCGCGTCTGCGTCCGTAACGCCCGCCAAGAAAAAACTCTACATCCGCACCTTCGGCTGCCAGATGAACGAGTACGACTCCGACAAGATGGCCGATATTCTCGATGCGGGAACGGCCGGCGGATTCGAGAACACAGACGACCCGGCGCTGGCCGACGTGATCTTGTTTAACACCTGCTCGGTGCGCGAAAAGGCGCAGGAAAAAGTGTTTCACGATCTCGGTCGCGTGAAAGATTTGAAGAAGCTCAATCCGAATCTCGTGATCGGCGTCGGCGGTTGCGTCGCGTCGCAAGAAGGCGCGGCCATCGTCGAACGCGCGCCGTTTGTGGACGTGGTGTTCGGCCCGCAAACGTTGCATCGTCTGCCTGCGCTCATCGCGAAAAAACGCGCGACCGGCCGCTCGCAAGTAGATATTTCTTTCCCCGAAATCGAGAAGTTCGACAACATGCCGCCCGCGCGCGTTGACGGTGCGAGCGCGTTCGTGTCGATCATGGAAGGGTGCAGCAAATATTGCAGCTTCTGCGTGGTGCCTTACACGCGTGGCGAAGAGGTGTCGCGTCCGTTTGAAGACGTGCTTACCGAAATCGCGGAACTTGCGATTAAGGGCGTGAAGGAAGTGACGCTGCTGGGTCAAAACGTGAACGCGTACCGAGGCAAGATGGGCGAGGGAAGCGACATCGCAGACTTCGCGATGCTCATCGAATACATCGACGAAATCCCCGGTATCGAGCGCATCCGCTACACCACGAGCCATCCGCGTGAAATGAGCGCGTCGCTGATTGCGGTGTACGACAAAGTGCCGAAGCTCGTCTCGCAGTTGCACCTTCCGGTGCAACACGGATCGGACCGCATTCTGGCGGCGATGAAACGCGGCTACACGGCGCTCGAATTCAAGAGCACGATTCGTAAGCTCCGCGCCGTGCGTCCGAATTTGTCGCTCACGTCAGACTTCATCGTCGGCTTCCCTGGCGAGACGCAAAAAGATCACGACCTGACGATGAAGCTCATCGACGACGTGGCATTCGACGGCGCGTTCAGTTTCGTCTACTCAGCGCGTCCGGGCACGCCCGCAGCGGACTTGGTCGACGACACGCCAGCCACCGAAAAATCGCAGCGCTTGTACCAACTGCAAAAACGTATCGACGAGCTTTTCTTGGGCTATAGCCAAGCGATGATCGGCAAAACCGAGCGCGTATTGATTGAAGGCGTATCGCGCAAGAGCGAGACTGAGCTCGCGGGCCGCACGGAGAACATGCGCGTGGTGAACTTTCCCGGTGGGCCAAACGCGGCGCGCCTCATTGGTCAATACGTCGACGTAAAAATCACCGACGCTGCGCCGCATAGTTTGCGTGGTGAAATGCTGATTGCTGAGTAACAGCTTTTAGTGTGTAACGACCGCCAGACGGTCGTTACGGGCTGTTTTTTCAGGTTATCAACATACGCTTAAAAGTGCCTCGAACGACCGCTGGGCTATCGTTAGCGCAAGAAAGCTGATGTAGGCAGCAAATGACTCGTTCCGTTTTGGCGCAGCGCGTGTAGCGCCTTGGTTTCACACTGTTCGCTTGGCGTGCAGGCGACGACTTGGCGTCGCTTCGTGTTACCGGGGAAGCGCGGCCGAGTCCGCGCCTACGTGTCGCGCGGCGGACACGTCCACTTTAATTCGCGCAAGGTGCGGCGCTCGGCACCGGGTCAAGCCAGTCGGCGGTTTTACGTAGGCCGCGCACCAACGGCAATGCGAGCGACACGTACGCCGCGTGCGCAAAGGTTTGGCCGTTTTCACGCGGTGCTTCGGCGTGTTGCCCGACGCGTACGACGCTTTCGCGCTCTAGTGCTTCGACGACCACTCGCCCGTGTGAGCACGGAATCTTGATGTGTTCGCCCGCGTTGATGAAGAAATCCTGCGCGCTGCCCGAGACGGTGATCCAGAGCGGGCCGTTCAACGCTTCAATCGAATTCACCTGCGCTGCTTGCAACGAGAGTGCGCGCGCCTTGGCGAGCGTCCAGTCTTGGGTGGCGAATGGGAATTGATGGCTGTTCATGGCTGTACTCCTTGCGGTCTTACGGAAGTGGAAAAGTTCTCCTTGGGTCTTATTTAAGAGTGATAATTCACTTCTGTCGAACGAATTGATTGCAGCCGAGCCTGCAAAAAACGCATGCACGCATTTCAACCTACTCACCGCAATCGTCCGCTGACCTTAGCCGGAATGCGCGGATTTGAGGCCGCCGCCCGCTGCCTGAGCCTGACCGCGGCGGCTAATGAATTGAGCCTCACGCAGTCTGCTGTGAGCCGTCAAGTGCAAGGCCTTGAAGACGAATTGGGCGTGGCGCTTTTCGTGCGCAAGGCGCGTGAGATTGCGCTCACGCCCACCGGGCGCGAGTTCTTACCGCTGGTGCAGCGCGTGTTGGCGGAGCTGGATTCGGGCGTAGAGCGTTTGCGCCGCGATGTGAATTCGCCGCGTGTGACAGTGACGACGTTTGCGTCGTTCGCCTCACTTTGGTTGATCCCGCGCCTGTCCGGATTTCGCGCGTTGCGACCGAACGCTGACATCGAAATAGGTGCAACGGATCGGCAGGTTGATCTTTCGGTGGAGGACGTGGATATCGCCATTCGCTATCTGCGCGCAGAGGCCGCGCCGCCCGAGGCGACGCTGTTGATTGACGAAGTGTTGTTTCCGCTGGTGAGCCCGAACTATCTGCGCACGGCGCCGCGGTTGAAGCAACTCGAAGATTTATCGCAACACACGTTGATCGAATCGACGGGTACGGGTCCTGCGGAATTGCGCTCCACGTGGCCGGGTTTTTTCGACGCGATTGGGCAGCCAGAAGTGCGTGGACGGTCGCAACTGAAGTTCGATTTCATCGCGCAAACGTTTCAAGGCGCGCAGAGCGGGCAGGGAGTCGTGTTGGGTCGAACCTACGGCGCGGACGTGTTCATGTCTGGCGATTTGATTCGTCCGATTGATATGGCTGTGGCGACGGGTGCTGGGTGCTACATGGTCGTTTCCGAACGCGCGCGCGCACGTGGCGAAGTGCGCGCGTTCATCGAATGGGTGCTCGCCGAAGCGAAAAAATTTAATGCGGAACTTGAGGCATGGCTAAAGCGCAGCGACGCTGTGCCGTCAAATCGCGCGACAAAAAAACGCTGAGACACATCTCCAATCCAACGAAGCTATGTGGTTCACACGTGTTTTTTTTGACACAGATTTCTCAGATGAGGCAGTTGATTTACACAGATTTTTACGGCATAGCGTCCGTCGACCCGTTTTCGACTAATCCGTGTTTATCTGTGTAAATCTGTGGCGAGAAATTGTTCGCGTCGATTAGGTCGACGGACTGGCGGCGCTTAACCGGCCCAGTCCAATGGTAGCGGCGAAAGCGGTTTAATTTCTTCCATGCAGATCATCGAATGCGTGCTCGCCACACCGGGAATCTGCAGTAGGCGATCGGTGAGAAATTTCGAGAGCTTGACCAAATCGGGCGCGACCACGCGCAACAAGTAATCGGATTCGCCGGACACGGTGTGGCACTCGACGATTTCCGGAAACTTTGCGAGTTCGGGTTCGAGCTGGCGCACGCGCTTTGATTGCGAACGATCAATCGTGAGACTCACAAACGCCATGACACCAAGCCCCACTTTTGCGGGTTCGACAACCGCCGCGTAACCACGAATCACGCCGCGCTCTTCTAGTGCGCGCACGCGGCGCAAGCACTGCGGCGCGGAGAGATGCACGGCGTCAGAAAGCTCAACGTTGGTTGCGCGACCGCTCTTCTGCAAAACGGCCATCAATTTCTTATCAATCTTGTCTAGTTCGACCGCTGAACTGTCGCTGGGCTGCATATTTCTCGATTGTGTGCAGGAAAACTGCATGATATGCCGAATCGGTGCATCATGTTGCAACCAAAGTGCGTTGATTTGCGGGCACTATCTGCCTTCACAATTTCAAGTCAACGGCAGTTCATCATGCAGCAGTTCAACGTCCCCTTTGCAACAACCCTCACTCCTCGCTCGCTCGAAGATCGCTACGGCGCGAAAAATTATTCGCCGCTGGGTGTCGTCTTAACGCGCGGTGAAGGAGAGTACTTGTGGGATACGGAAGGCCGTCGCTACATCGACATGATGAGCGCGTATTCGGCCGTGAGCTTTGGTCACGCGCAGCCGGAACTTCTCGCTGTGTTGTGCGCGCAAGCCGCTAAACTCGCCGTGACTTCGCGGGCGTTCTACACCGACACGTTGGGACCGTTCGCCGAAGCCGTGTGCAAGCTCACCGGGCTTTATCGCATGCTGCCTATGAACACGGGTGCCGAGGCCGTCGAAACCGCGATTAAGGCGGCGCGCAAATGGGGCCATAAAGTCAAAGGCATTCCCGCCAACAGCGCCGAAATTATTGTTGCTGCGGGCAACTTCGCCGGACGGACAACCACTGTCATCAGTTTCTCCTCCGAGGCACAATACCAAGACGGGTTCGGTCCGTTTACGCCGGGGTTCGTTGCGGTGCCGTTTGGCGACGCAGCCGCGCTCGAAGCCGCCATCACGCCGCGCACTGCCGCGTTTCTCGTCGAGCCCGTGCAAGGCGAAGCGGGCATCATCGTGCCACCGCTCGGATACCTAAAGAAAGCGCGTGAAATTTGCACGAAACACAACGTGCTGCTCATCTGCGACGAAGTGCAAACCGGCATGGGGCGCACCGGACGTAATTTCGGGTTTCAGCATGACGGCATCCTGCCCGACGGCGTCATTCTCGGCAAAGCGTTGGGCGGCGGATTGCTGCCGGTTTCTGCGTTCGTCGCTTGCGAGGAAGTGATGGCCGTGTTCAATCCCGGAGATCACGGCAGCACCTTCGGCGGCAACCCGCTGGCGTGCGCCGTTGGGCTCGCCGCTGTGAACATGTTGCAACGCGACGCGCTGGCGGAACGATCAGCGTTGATGGGCGACTATTTGTTCGGAAGACTCGCCGCGCTGCGTCATCCGGGCATCCGTGCCGTTCGCGGGCGCGGCCTTTTCATCGGGATGGAACTGGAGCCTGAGTTTGCCAGCGCCCGCGTGTTCTGTGAGGCGCTGCTCAAACGCTGCGTGCTCTCGAAAGACACGCATCACACCGTCGTTCGGTTCGCGCCGCCGCTTACGGTAACGCGCGAAACCTTGGATCAAGCGCTCGCGGCCATTGAGCTGACTTTCGCAGACTTGGACGAAGTCACTGCGAGCGCTGAAGCCGTCACCGCGTAACCACAGCGAAGGCGAACCCTCGTCACTCATCCCGCGTTTCCGTCGCTTGGTCGCAGGAATGCGCCACATCGATTGAAGTTCGCGGCGTTCCATTTATAGTCATGCGTCAAACATATTTTGAGGCGTACGCCTTTTTGCGCGCAGCGACAGCTGTACGGGGGTTAAAGCGTGATTTGTTCGTTAGTCGACTAATTAGTAAATCGCGCTGAAAACCCCGCTAGACTGTCGCTGAAGGCATAAAGCCATTACCTCACCGTAAAGGGATTTTCATGGAATTTCGTCTCAGTTCACTTGCGCTCGCGATGCTCGCCATCGGTGCAACCGCTGGGTTGTCTGCGTGCGCGACCGTCGCGGCGCCGGCAGACGCCAGCACGGCTACAGCCCCAACCGCGGCCGCGGCTCAAACGGCTGCAACGGCTGTCGCTGCCACCGGTAAGTCCGCGGCAAGTGCCGCTGCTGCGCCTAGCGCGCCCACTGCGCCAGGCGCGACGCCTCCGGCCAAACCCTTCGCCGACGTGATCAAAGGCGCGACTGAAGAGGCGGGCTTCTTCACGACGTGGCGCAAGGACGACAAAGTCTGGATCGAAATTCCCGAAGCGATGTGGGATCGGCCATTTTTCTTCTCGGTCAACGTGACGCACAACATCGGTGACGCTGGCTTGTATGGCAACCATATGGGCGGATTCCTCGCAGCGGGTCGCGGTCAATTTTTCGCGAGCTTCAAGAAGTTTGGCGCGAACGGTGTGCAACTCATCGCGCGAAACGTCTCCTACACTGCGGCCAACGACGCGCCGATTCGCCATGCTGTGGCTCGCTCGTTTTCCGACAGCTTGATTTCGAGCGCGCAGATCGTTAGCGCGCCGCATCCTGAGAAGAAAAGCGTATTGGTTGAAGCCAACGCACTGTTCGTCAATGACTTCCCGATGGCAGCGCAGCAGCTGGAGCAAACGTTTCGCCAGCCGTATGCGTTTGACGCGAAAAATTCCAGCATCTCGCAAGTAAAAAATAGCGAAACGGAAACAGGTTTCGCAGTACGCGGCCACTACCAATTGAATCGCATCGCATTGCCGCCACCGATTCCCAACCCGTCTGCGCCACCAGCACGTTTTCCGTCGACCTTGCCTGACATGCGTTCGTTGTTCATGGGTTACTACTACGGCTTCTCCAAGTTGCCCGCACAACCGATGCGTCCGCGCGAAGCCGACCCGCGTGTGGGCTATTTCACGACCAGCGTCAACGACTTTACCGACCCCGACAAACGCGAACAGCGATCACGCTACATCAATCGCTGGCGCTTAGAGAAAAAAGACCCATCAGCCGCGATGAGCGAACCGAAAGAGCCGATTGTTTATTGGCTCGATAAAAATATTCCCACTGCGTATCGCAACGCGGTGAGCGCGGGCATTTTGGAATGGAACAAAGCCTACGAAAAAATCGGCTTCAAGAACGCAATCGTTGTGAAGCAGCAAGCTGACGGCGATGATTTCGATACGTCCGCTACACGCTTTGCATCCGTGCGTTGGGTCGCGGGTAATAATGTTCCGTTTGGCGCGCGCGGCCCGAGCAAAACTGATCCGCGTACGGGCGAAATTTTCGATGCTGACATCGAAATGAACGAAGACATCACCCGTCTCTACAGCGCGCGGATGAAAGAGGATCCACCGCGTCCGGTCAGCGGCACGGGGTTATTCCGCAATTCGGGCGAGCTCTGCACGTATGCCGACAATAAGTTGACCGAAGCCGCGTTCGCACTTGATTTGCTCGTGGCGCGCGGAGAGTTCGAGTACGGCTCGCCCGCTGCTGAGGCGTGGTTGATGGACGCGATCAAAGACATCACGGCGCACGAAGTGGGTCACACACTCGGGCTGCGTCACAACTTCAAAGGCTCGCTGGCCGTCACGTCCGAGCAGCTGCGTGACTCAAAGTACGGCGCAGAGGTTGGCGTGTCGGCGTCGGTCATGGACTACAACGCGCTCAACATCGCCACCAAAGACGAGCGCCAAGGCCAGTACTCGATGGTCACGGTCGGTGCGTACGACATTTGGGCCATTGAATACGGCTACAAAGAAACGACGCCAGAGACGGAGCGCGCAGAACTTGCGAAAACGCTCTCGCGCTCGAGCGAACCACAGCTCGCGTACGCGACAGATGAAGACGCAGGCTTCGGTTCGATCGTTGAGGGCATTGACCCTGATGTCAACCGCAGCGATCTGTCGAGCGACCCGCTGGGCTTTTATGAAAAGCGCTTTATGGTGATTCGTGAAGTGTGGGATCGCGCACAAGCGCGTCAACTCGAACCGGGCACTAAATACGAAACGCTGCGTCGCCACTTTGATCGCGGCTTCATTTTGATGGGACAGATTACTGAGCTTGCCGCGAAATACGTCGGTGGTGTTTCGGTCCTTCGCGACGTGGCGGGCAGCGGTCGTCAACCGCTCACGCCCACAGACGCCGCGCAACAGCGCCGTGCGTTGAATCTGCTCGCACGCAATGTGTTCGCAGTAGACGCGTTTAAGTTTAAGCCGGAGTTCCTCGCGAAGCTGGTGCCCGACTTTGATGCGCGCTGGGATAGCGTCGCCGACGAGGACATTGGTGTGCCACGCGTTGCGCCGATTGACAGCTCGGTGGCGGCGCGCGTGTTCGCTGTGCAGCGCGCCACACTGGGGCAGCTCATGCGTGACAGCGTGGCGGTGCGCGTGTTGGTTGCGCCAGAAAAAATGGCGGATGGCAGCAAAGCGCTCTCGCTCGCGGAGCTTTACAGCACGCTACAAAAAGCCATTTGGAGCGAGCTCGACAGTGGCGCGCCGAGTAACCTGATGCGTCGCAACTTGCAGCGGGAACACGTGCGCCTCATGGCTGAAGCTGTCGCTCGCCCGAGCCCACGAACGCCGGCCGATGCACGCGCTTTGCAACGCGAATTTGCGTCGGAATTGTTGGTCGCATTGCGCCGCGCAGCCAGCAAGCCAGGTCAAAACATCGAGACGCGTGCGCATCTGAACGAATCGATTGCACTCATTGATGCAGCACTGAAGGCGCAGATCGCAAAAGTTTTGGGTTAGTTAATCGTGGCGAACTTTGCCGTCCCGTTAACGCGGGGCGGCATTTTTTATTTGGTGACGTATAACTTCCGAAGCCTCGATGCGGTGAAGCGAAATCGAGGAGAACCAACGTTGTCATATCGCGACGCGTCACAATGCGAAAATACCCGCATGCGCTTATTTGCCCTCCTAATCTCCTCCGCGTTTTGCGCGACCGTTGCGTCCGCACAGTCGCCCGCAAGCGTGCCCGCGCCCAGCGCTGAGCAATACGCAAAGCTCTGCGCCAACACCGCTGATCCCGCCGATTGCGGGAAACGTCTAGAGGCGGTGCAGTTGAAAAATGCCGGTGGCGTGGTTAAGCGCGATGGCGATCTATTAGCGGTGATGGTTCCGGGCGAGCCGCCATTCCTGTTTGCGGATAAGCCGGGCGAAGCAGGCCCAAACCACAGTTTCTACGCGTACAACGCGATCGCGGATGCGGTGGTGTTGTTTCGCGCACAGGCCGACAAGATCGATTTCGTGCTTGTGCAGCGCTCTACGCTTTCTACGACTGAGTTGCCGAACGAGCCGTTTTTTAACAGCGATGGACGCTATTTTTTGACGGTTGATTTTTGTAGCGACGGCTGTGAAAACCGGCTCGCCGTTTGGCGGTTTGAGCGCCGGGGCCCTGCGCGCGAGCGCGTGTTTTCACCGCGCACTCCTTGGACTGATGCGGGCGCCACGTGGGGTTCGCCACGTCGCTTGGTGGTGGATTACACCGAAGCGGGAAAGCAGGCTTCGATGAATTTGGAAATGAATGATCCGCGTTGGACGGTGCTGTTACCTTAACGCGTCTATAGTGAACGGTGAGTGTTGAACAGTGAATAGTGACGCGACAGACGATTCGGTGATGGTGGAAGATCCGCGAAAGCGCCGCATTCGTAGTTTTGTCGTGCGTGCCGGGCGCATGACCGCGAAGCAGGAACGCGGCCTGACGGAGGGCATGGCCCGGCATGGGTTGCTGTTTCAACCGACGGCGCTCGACTATGTAGTCGCGTTCGGACGCGACGCGCCCACCGTGTTGGAGATCGGCTTTGGTATGGGCATGACCACAGCCGCCATCGCCGCTGCGCGGCTCGACACGAATTTCATCGCCGTCGAAGTGCACCCGCCCGGTGTGGGGAATTTGTGCAATCTGCTCGACGAACAGCGTCTCACCAACGTACGTGTGATGGAGCATGACGCGGTTGAAGTTTTGACACACATGATCGCGCCCGATTCGCTCGCGGGCGCGCACGTTTACTTCCCTGATCCATGGCACAAAAAGCGCCATAACAAGCGACGCTTGGTGCAGGCTCCGTTGGTCGCGCTGCTCGCATCACGCCTGCGTCCTGAAGGCTACTTGCATCTCGCGACGGACTGGGTGCCTTACGCCGAGCAAATGCTGGAAGTGCTCTCGGCGGAACCGACTTTGAAAAATACTGCCGCCGACTACGCGCCACGTCCCGAATGGCGACCGGAAACCAAGTTTGAGTTGCGCGGCCTAAAGCTCGGCCACGAAGTTCGCGATCTGGTCTTTCGCAAGCGGTAGACCGCTTCGTGCGCGCGGCGAACTCAACGCGTTAGTGCCCGCGAAAGTCCTTCGACCCTAGCAAAGGTGCGGAGGCACCGCGTGCTCCTTTCAGCGAACCGTTGGGCAGGTCATTGAACACTGCGTTTGGTGGAAATTCACGGGCTCTGGCGATTACGTAGGCCGCGCGCTCGGTGTCGCCACTGCGCTCGAGCGCGCGCGCCCACGCGACGAGTAAACGCTCGTCAAGGACGTGGCGAATGGGGCGATCAAACCACGAAAGTTCAGCGCGGTCGCCTGCGAGCATGATGGCGGCGTAGTCGCCGAAATGACCGTAAAGTTTGCTAGCGCGCGCGGTGGCGACGGCGCTTCCCAACGCGTTGCGATCGCCCGAATTGCGGTGAATCGCCGTTGCTTTTTGATATTCGCCAACCGCGTAAACCGTCGCCACAATGCATAGCGCCGCGGCGCCCGCACCGAGGATGGGGACAGCGCGTTGATTTCGCGCCGTCGCTGCTAACGCGTCCGCCTTTTCTGTGTGACATGCGCGCAGTAGCCACGCGTATAAAAACGCACTGGGCAGCAAGAAGTAGCTAAACCACAGCGGGTACTCGAAAAAACTGTGAACGAGTACTACTGCGAGCAACATCGCTGCGGTCGTCGTTTCAGGGGACACGTTTGCCCACAATCCGCGCGCGATTCGCCAGATACCCCATAAAAACGCGCCAAGAATCAACGCAACCGCTGGCAACCCAAGCTCGACGGCGAGCTGCAGCGGCAGCGAATGTGCATGATCGAACACGTCTGGCGCGCGCTGCGCGAACGGTGAAAGTGTCCAAGCAAAATTGAGCAGGCCCCATCCAACGCCGAACCACGGGTTTTGTTCAATCAGCGTCAACACGTCGCGCCATAGTGCGATGCGCTGCGCAAAGGATGAATCGGCGGTGCTGCGGGTGAAGGCTGTGGCCGACAGAATAACTAACGGAATCAGCGCGAGCGCAAGTCCGCCCCAGCTTCGCCAGCCCCAAGCGCGCACACGACGCGACTGAGACAGTCCGATGAGCGCTATTAACACCAAACTGATCACACCTGTGCGCGATTCGCTGGAGAAGAGCGTTGCAATCAGCGGCAGACTCACGGCGGCCAATACCCACGGCCAGCGACGGAGCAAGTACGCCGCCGCTATCAAGCCCCACACCGCAAGCGTGGCGAGTTGGTTCGGTTGTCGCAAATTACCGCCGAAGCGTTCGCCCGACACATGCCGTGCAAGAAAGGTGTCGTCCGGCCAGCTTGGCGCGAAGGCTTGCACCGCTACGACGAACGCATTACCTAACGCCGCTACCAATACTCCGATCAGGAAGGCCGCGAACCAGCGCGATGAGTCGCCTTTGGTTGGGTGAGCGCCGAATACCGAGAACGAAATTAGCGCGGCGAGAAGAATGTTTAGGGCGCCGGGCGCGGCGCTGAAGATCGGTGAGGCCCCGGACACGACATGAGCGCCCAGCACAGTCAACAGCATCCACCACGGAGCGGCTGCCAACATGTTGCCCGGACACAACGCGTGTGAGGGAGTTACTGGCCGCACCAAAATGACGCACGACCAAAGCAGGCAAGCGGCGATCTGGCTATAAAACGCGGGGAGCGGTGGAGCCTGCAGCGCGCATAAAAAAGGCAGCGCAACGGCCAGTATTGTTAGGCACCATAGCGGGTACTCACTTGATTGGGTGCGAACTGGCCTCACATGTTGTGTTGAAACATCTTTCTTAGTCGAACGGCTTCTAGTTGGTGGTTTCAAGGTGTTTTTATGTATGAGTCGACTATAGTGAAAAATGCAATGAAAGCGCCGTATAGCGGTCGGTAACGGCGAAAAGTTGTTGGAGCTTTGTCTTGCTCAAATGACCAGATGAAAATGAAAAACTGTCTCTGAATGACGACACGCATGCGCCGCGGCGAATGTGAGCGCACGCCAACTGGCAACTATTTTCATTGTCAAATGTCCGAACCTCTGACACAATTTTGTAAACGACCGGAAACACAAACACGTGAATTTGATTCTACGGGCCATGCAGCCCATCGCGCGCTACGCAGCGGCGGCCTTCTGTTTGGCTGTCGGCGCATCCGCGTTCGCCGCGCCTACGGGCTACTCCGTGCGCAGCGACGTTGACCGTAAGCTCTACAGCATCGACATGGCTTCCGGCGCTGCCACGGCGCTGGGTGCGACGGGATTTAACAAGATTGAAGGCCTCGCGATCAACGACGCTGGCGAGATTTACGCCGTCAATCCGGCAACGGCACAGCTCGTTAAGTGTTCGTCAACGACCGGCGCTTGCAACGCGGTGGGTGTATTGGGTGGACTTCCCCAAATTCAGACCAACGCCGGGCTCGCATTTTCGTCGACGGGATCACTATATCTCGCCGCTAATGCCGTGATCTATCGCGTGGATCCCGCGACGGCAGCCGCTTCCGCACTCGGAACCACCGGACCAGCGCTATCGGGGCTGGCAGGCGTAGCGCCGTCGGCTAGGTGCGCGTCCGGTATTTTCGGCATGGGTGGAAACAACGACAAGGGCAAGATCTACTGCGTCGATACATCCAACGGTGTCGCGACGTTGCTCGGCAGCATTAGTCTCACTCCGCTTGATGCGGGCCTCGACGGTGATACATCGACCGGGCTTGTGTGGGGCATCACCAACGATGTGCCAGCAAAAGTTTTTGCTGTCACGCCTGCTACGCTCACCGTGGGGAACATGAGCACCGTGACGCTTGCTGGCGAAGAGATCGGAGGCTTCGAAAGTCTTGCGATTGCACACAGCGTCAAGGCGTCCGCAGGCGCCGCCGATCCAGGCGGGGTGATCGGAATTCCAACGCTATCGATTTGGATGCTGATGGTGCTTGCCGCGCTGACCGCATCAGTGGGCGTTTTGGTCGAGCGTCATCGTCGTTGATCGTCCGGTAGCGCGCTCGCTACGCTCCGCTCGCAAATAACTTCGCCAAGGCTGCGCCGGGATCGGGCGCACGCATAAACGCTTCCCCTACCAGAAAGCTATGCACATCGTGAGCGCGCATGTGCAACACGTCTTCGCGCGAAAGAATGCCGCTTTCTGTAATAACCCGCTTTCCGATCGGAATTCGCGCGAGCAGGTCGGTTGTTGTCGTTAGCGACACGTTGAACGTACGCAAATCGCGGTTGTTGATGCCGATAAGCGAGGTCTTTAATGTGAGCGCAACCTCCAGCTCCTGCGCGTCGTGTGACTCAACAAGCACGTCCATACCCAATTCATGCGCCAGCGCCTCCAGCGCGCGCATTTGATGCGGCTCCAACGCGCCGACGATCAGTAAAACGCAATCCGCCCCCATCGCCCGCGCTTCGAAAACTTGATACGCGTCGACGATGAAATCTTTTCGGATAACGGGCAAATTGCAGGCAGCGCGAGCTTCCTGAAGGTAAGCCGTTGAGCCCTGAAAGTACGGCGCGTCGGTCAGCACTGACAAGCATGCCGCTCCGCCCGCAGCGTAGCTTCTTGCAATCTCCGCAGGAGAAAAATTCTCGCGCAAAATGCCCTTGCTAGGACTCGCTCTTTTGACTTCAGCGATGACGGCGCTCTGTCCGCTAGCGATCTTTGCCTCGATGGCGGCGGCGAATCCGCGCGTCGGCGTTTTCATCACCGCTTCAGCTTCGGCGCGAACCAATGAAAGCGGCGTGATGCGCATTGCCGCTGCGATTTCGTCGTGCTTGGTCGCGATAATTTTGTTTAGGATGTCGCTCATATTTTTCTTCGGCAGCTGCGAAATTACGCAGATTGCGTAAACGCCGCGAACTCGTCCACTTTCTTGCGTGCAGCGCCATTTGCAATCGCCGCACGCGCCATCGCAATGCCATCGCGAAGACTCGGCGCGAGGTTGGCCGTGTAGAGTGCGGCGCCTGCATTCAGTAGCACGACATTAAGTGCTGGCGAATCGTTACCCTCGAGCGCGCTTAGCAACATCGCCTTCGATTGCTCTGGCGTGTCCACTTTCAGATTGCGCGTTGCACTCATCGTAAAGCCAAAGTCTTCCGGATGAATTTCGTATTCCGTGATCTTTCCGTCTTTGAGTTCGCCCACGAGCGTGCCTGCCCCAAGCGAAATCTCGTCAAGGGAATCGCGACCATGCACGACCATCACATGCTCTGCGCCCAAGCGCTGCATCACGCGCACTTGAATGCCCACGAGATCGCCGTGGAACACGCCCATCATGGTGTTCGGCGCGCTAGCCGGATTGGTGAGCGGGCCGAGAATATTGAAGATGGTCTTTACGCCGAGCTCGCGACGAATCGGCGCTACGGCTTTCATCGCCGAATGATGGTTCGGAGCGAACATGAAGCCGATGCCGGTGGTTTTGATGCTCCGCGCGACTTGCTCGGGACTGAGCATGATGTTCACCCCGAGCGCCTCCAAGACGTCCGCCGCGCCGCTCTTCGACGACACGCCACGGTTGCCATGTTTGGCCACCTTTGCCCCAGCGGCGGCTGCGACAAACATCGAAGCGGTCGAGATATTAAAAGTGTGTGACAAGTCGCCGCCGGTGCCGACGATGTCGACGAGATTCGGTTCGTTTTCAACGGGAACTTTGGTCGAAAGCTCGCGCATCACGCGCGCGGCGGCGGCGATCTCACCGATGGTTTCTTTCTTCACGCGCAGACCGGTCAACAATGCGCCCGCTTGTGCTGGAGTGAACTCACCCGCCATTAACTTTCGCATGAGCGAGAGCATTTCGTCTTCAAAAATTTCGCGATGATCGACCGTGCGTTGAATCGCTTCGGAAATAGAGATTGGCATGATGTCAGCGCCTATAGATTCAAAAAGTTGCGAAGCAAATCATGACCGTATTCGGTGATGATGGATTCCGGATGAAATTGCACGCCCCAAATCGGCAGCGTTTTATGTCGTACGCCCATGATCTCGCCATCGTCGCTCTCGGCTGTCACCGAGAGTTCTGCGGGTAACGTCGCACGGTCAATCACGAGCGAGTGGTAACGCACGACGGTGTACGGCGACGGAATGCCCGAAAAACAGTCCTGCCGGTTGTGCGTAATCGTGGAAGTTTTGCCGTGCATGACGCGTTTGGCTCGCACGATGTTTCCGCCAAAGGCCGCGCCGATGCTTTGATGGCCGAGGCACACACCGAGGATGGGCAGTTTGCCACCAAATTCTCTAATGAGTGGTACGGAAATGCCGGCCTCATTTGGTGTACACGGGCCGGGCGAGACTACGATGCGCTCGGCTTTCTTCGCCGCCACACCCGCGAGATCAATCGCGTCGTTGCGAATGACCTGAACGTCCTGCCCAAGTTCGCCAAAGTATTGCGCGAGGTTGTAGGTGAAGCTATCGTAGTTATCAATGATGAGCAGCACTACTTCGCTCCTCGAAAATAGTCCTTAACCGCCGCGACGAAGCGATCAACGTCCTCGCGCGTCACGTCCAAATGCGTGACCAAACGCGCGGCGTATGCGCTCTGCATCAGCATGCCGCGTGCTCGGAGAAATTCAGCGAGCGGGTCAGCATGTAGCGCGGGAATGTTCAGGAAAACCACATTTGTAGCCTGCGTCAACACCGATAACTCCGCGACCTCGCTTAGGCCCGCCGCGAGGGCCGCGGCGTTGTCGTGATCCTCTCGCAAGCGATCGACTTGGTGCTCAAGCGCGTAGATGCATGCCGCGGCAAGCGATCCAATTTGCCGCATGCCGCCGCCAAGCATCTTCCGCCACCGATGCGCACGCTCAATGAACGCTTTGTCGCCAACAAGCACCGCGCCTACCGGCGCGCCGAGCCCTTTGGAAATACACAACGACGCCGAATCAAACGGCGCGAGAATGTCCGCAATCGTCGTTTCACTCGCTACCGCAGCGTTGAACGCGCGCGCGCCGTCGAGGTGGACGTTCAAGCCTTTGCTACGCGCCAGCGCTGCCGCATCCACCACATACGATTGCGGCAATACACGGCCGCCCCACGTGTTTTCAAGTGCGAGGAGTTTGCTGCGCGCAAAATGTGTACCGAGACCGGGACCGAACGGCTTGATCGCCGCAGCAATCTTGGCGAGCGGAATGGTTCCGTCTGCGTCTTGCTCAAGCGGCTGCGGTTGGATGCTTCCGAGCACCGCTGCACCGCCGCCTTCCCAGCGGTAGGTGTGCGCCATCTGGCCCACGATGTACTCGTCGCCACGCTCGCAATGCGACATCAACGCGGCGAGGTTGCTTTGAGTACCCGACGGAAAAAATAGCGCAGCTTCTTTGTTGGTCGCTTCCGCCATCATCGCCTGCAAACGATTGGCCGTGGGGTCATCGCCCCACACGTCATCGCCCACCTCAGCGGCGGCCATGGCCGCGAGCATGCCTGGCGTCGGACGGGTGACGGTATCGCTGCGCAGATCAACAATCTTGGTCATTCTGCGCTCCCGTCGAGACCGTTCTGCACCATCTCCGCCGCGCGCAGCACCGAGCGCGTCTTCTGCAAGGTTTCTTCCCATTCCTTGCTCGGCACCGAGTCGTGCACGATGCCCGCGCCAGCCTGTGCATAGAGCTTGCCGTCCTTGATCACGCCGGTGCGAATCGCGATGCACATATCCATATCTCCCTGATAGCTCATGTAGCCGACCGCGCCGCCGTAAATGTTTCGCTTCACGGGTTCGACCTCATGAATGATCTCCAAAGCCCGAATCTTCGGCGCACCGGAAAGCGTGCCCGCTGGGAATGTGGCGCGTAACACGTCGATGTTGTTGGTGCCCGGTTTGAGTGTTCCTTCGACGTTACTCACGATGTGCATCACATGCGAGTAGCGTTCGATGATCATTTTGTCTTTCACCACGACCGAGCCCGTCTTCGCTATTCGGCCGACGTCGTTGCGACCCAAGTCGATGAGCATCACGTGTTCAGCGACTTCCTTTTCATCCGCGAGGAGATCGGCCGCAAGCACGTCGTCTTCTTCGCGGTTTGCTCCACGTTTTCGCGTGCCCGCAATTGGCCGCACGGTGACAGAATCACCTTCTTTGCGCACGAGAATTTCTGGCGACGCGCCGACGACATGAAAGTCGCCGAAGTTGTAGAAAAACATGTACGGCGAAGGGTTCAACGTACGAAGCGCGCGGTACAGCGAAATCGGCGGCTCGGGGAAATCCATTTCCATGCGCTGCGACGGCACGACCTGCATGCAGTCGCCCGCCGCGATGTAATCCTTGCACACTTGAACTGCGGCAACATACGCCGCTTCGCCCATTTGTGAGTGCGGATTCACCACGGCCGTGGCGTGTTGCAACGGCAGTTTTGCGGGCTCATGCAATTTCGCGCGCAGTTCGGCGAGGCGTTTCGTTGCGCTTTGAAATGCGTCAGGCTTCGACGGGTCCGCGTAAACGATCAGCGAAATCTTTCCCGAGAGACTGTCAACGACGGCGAGTTCTTCCGTCAGCAGCAACAAAATATCGGGCACGCCCAGTTGGTCCGTGCGGGGATTTTCGGCATATCGCTTGCCGACGCGCGGCTCGATATAACCCACGGTCTCGAAGCCGAAGTAACCGGTGAGTCCACCGCAAAAACGCGGCAAACCCGGAATCGTGGCGACTTTGAACTGTGCTTGATAGGCCGCGATGTAGTCCAGTGGATCTTCGACGACCTGCTTGTTCGGTCCGAGTGGGGTGATGTGCGTCACCTCTTTGCCGCGCACCTCAATGCGCGTTCGCGTGCGAAGCCCGATAAAGCTATAGCGCCCAAAGCGCTCGCCGCCGACGACCGACTCAAGCAGGAAGGTGTAACGATCGTTCGCAAGCTTTAGGTAGATTGACAGCGGTGTGTCGAGGTCCGCGAGTGTTTGTTCAACCAGTGGAATGCGGGTGAAGCCTTGTTGAGCAAGCTTCAGAAATTCTTGTTCGGTCATGATGCAACATGTCAAAAGTGTCAGAGCAGGGTTCTTGGCTGCGGCACCTGTCGCGGTGCTTGCGCCCGCAGCTGGCGCAAAGGTTTAGATTGGTAGGCTAACGCCACCAACCTCCAGAGCTTTGCCACCAAGACCGTACCGACAGAAACATGTTGTTTGCTTTAAATGTGCCCGATTTAAGAATCGAGCAGAGCAGGAATATCCGTAAATGTACTCACGATTGCGTCTGCGCGCAAATCGACAAGGTTTTCACCTTCGCTGTAGCCATAACTCATCAACACTACGGGCGAGCCTGCCGCCTGCGCCGCGCGGCTGTCATTGCCCGAGTCCCCAATCATCAACATTTCGCGCGGATGCACACGATGTTGCCCCGCCGAATAAAAAATCATTCCTGCTTCGGGCTTGTTGGAGATCAGCGTGTCGCCACAAACGACGTGGTCGAAATACTGTGCGAGGTTGAACTTTTCAAGTAGCGTGAGGCTATTTGCTGTCCATTTGTTGGTCACGACCGAGAGCGGTAAACCGCGCGCCTTGAACGCTTCGAGTCCGTCTATCACGCCGGGATACAGTGTTGTCCGATCAGCGATGTGTTCGAAGTAAAACCGGCGATACAGGTCGAGCGCGCCGTGCAACTCGCGTTCGGTCGGATCGCGCTCCAGTACGAATCGCAGCGATTTCCCCACATGCGCCATTAGACCTTTGCCGACAAATGTCTTAACAGTTTCGAGCGGTATTGCCGGTAGATTGAGCGCCGCGAGCGTGAGATTTACCGCGCCGCAAAGATCGGGGATAGTGTCGAGCAGTGTGCCGTCGAGGTCGATGGCGATGGCGCGGATGGCGGATAAACGTTTAGGCATGCCTCACATTTTGACCCATCTGCGAAAGTTCGGTGTCAACCTCGCGACTCGTCCACTGCCGTTTCGACCAGACGCCGCGCAACAACACTAACGCTGTCGGAGCGCAGCCATGCTTCATGGGGCTGGTGCTACTGGAATGCGTCACTACAATCCGACATTGAGGTTTCGACGCTTTCAGCTCGATACGCGTCAATGGTCGCGAAGATCTCACTAAAGCGGCCCGCTATACCACTGCCCGCCGATCTGTCTCGGACTTCCCCTTTCACACTCACTCGATGGCCAATCAGCGAAATGCGCATGAAAAATTCAATCCCCACGACCAAACGTGTTGGCGTCGCTTCAACGCTGGCTCTGCTGTCAGTTATGTTTACCTTCGTACCGAGCGCTCTTGGCGCGACCAGCACGTGTCCGTTTGACGGCGGAGGCTCTGACGCTGTCAACGACGGGGTGGTGCTGGCGAGGTACGCATTGGGTATCAGTGGTCCTCCCCTCACAGCGAGCACCCGCTATGCCAGCCTCGACCCCTTACAGGTCAAAGCCAATATCGAGTGCCAAGGTTGCGCGCTTGACCTCAACGGTGATGGATTGGTCGATACCGTCGACGCAACGATCGTTGCTCGACACCTCGCTGGCTTCCAAGGGGCTTCGCTCACTGCTGGTTTGGCCCTCGGTGTGGGGACCCGCAGCACGACGGCGGCTGTCACCAGCTTTTTGGCAAACGGCTGTGCCGTGGGCGGGAATCTAAACGCGTTCGTGCAGGGCGGAAATGCGTTCGGCGCGCCTGCTGTAATCGGCGTCACAGACGCACAGTCGGTCACCGTGAAAAGTGGCGGCAACGAGGCCAACCTAGTGATTGCGGACGGCAGTGGTCTGCGCGTCGCGCGAGTCTCCACGCTTGCAACGCCGAACACGACCAACGGAGCGGTAAGTAACTCCGTGGGCGATGGTGTCGTCGGTGCCGTCGTTGCGGGGGGCGGCAGGGTCGGCGGCGGCAACGTCGTGACGGGCAACTATGGTGTCATTGGTGGCGGCGCGAACAATGGTGCGGAGCTCTACGGCACCGCCGCGGGAGGTCTCGCAAATGCGGCAGCCAGCTACGCGGCGATCGGTGGAGGCCAGTTCAACCAAGCGAGTGGTCTTTACAGCAGCATTCCCGGCGGTCGGTATAACAACGCACTCGGCGACTACAGTGTGGCGTCCGGCGTTGCCGCGACTGCGACGAACGCGCACGAGTACGTGTGGTCGGGATCAGCGGCAGGTTTTAATCCTGCATCTGCAGGCGTGTGGGGCGGGCAAACCGCCGGTACGTTTAACGCCAAGGCAGACACTGGGTTTTACTTCGAGTCGGGCGTGGTCAGTTGCACGCTGTCGGCTGCCGCAACGGGCTGGCAGTGTTCGAGTGACCGCGCTCTGAAAGAGAACATCCGGTCAATCGACGCGAAAGCGGTGCTCGCAAAAGTTGCCGCCTTGCCGATTTCAACTTGGTTCATTAAGGGCTATGACCAGTTGCACATAGGCCCGATGGCCCAAGACTTCCGCGCTGCGTTTGGCCTGGGCGCGAGTGACAAAACGATCAACAGCACGGACGTGCAGGGCGTCGCGTTGGCCGCTATTCAAGGGCTGCACGCGATGCTAAAGGTCAAGGACGCCGAGATCGCCGCCCTGAAGGCAGAGGCAAAAAAAATAGACGCGCTCGCGCGCGAAATTGCTGTGATGAAGCGAAAACTTGATGCACGCTGAGAGACGCCGACAAGCCGTTCCGTCGACTGTCAAACTCTACATTTCGTGCGAGAGTGACGAATCGCTAGCGTAATTGCGCGCGCATCTGTTGAATCGCGGCAGCGTAATCTTTCGCTCCATAAATCGCGCTACCGGCCACAAATGTATCCGCCCCAGCAGCGGCGACTTTAGCGATGTTGTCGGCTTTTACGCCACCATCTACTTCGAGCAAAATTTCTCGGCCTGACGCAGCAATTCGCTCGCGACCTTCGGTGATTTTTGGCAACACGCCGTCGATAAACTTTTGGCCACCAAAGCCTGGATTCACACTCATGATGAGCACCAAATCGAGCTTATCAAGTGTGTAGTCGAGGTAGTCCAGCGGTGTGGCGGGGTTGAAGACAAGGCCCGCTTTGCATCCGCACTCGTGAATGAGCGAAATCGTGCGGTCTACGTGTTCACTGGCTTCCGGGTGAAAGCTGATGATGTTGGCACCGGCTTTTGCGAACTCAGGGATGATGGCATCGACGGGCTTGACCATGAGGTGAACATCAATGGGTGTGTTGCCCACGTGCGGTTTGATTGCGCTACATACCATCGGGCCAATGGTCAGATTCGGTACGTAATGATTGTCCATCACATCAAAGTGAATGAGATCCGCCCCAGCGTCGATCACTGCGCGGACTTCTTCGCCCAAGCGCGCGAAGTCGGCGGACAAAATGGAGGGAGCAATTTTGTAGTTCGTGTGGTTGCGAGACAATGGGAGCCCAGTAGTAATAAGAGTTGTGGATGGCGACGAGCGTCCCGACGAAATATCGTGAATCGCTACAGCATCAAAGTTGACCCGACCCCATTTTACTTGGCCGATCAGAGCGACCCGCTGCGCGGACTCTATACCTTCGCGTATCACATTCGAATTACGAATGATGGCGAGGCGGCGGTGCAACTCATCTCTCGGCATTGGATCATTGCCGATGGCAACGACAACATTGAAGAGGTGCGCGGTGCGGGTGTCATCGGCGAGCAACCGAAGCTTGCGCCTGGCGAGTCGTTTGAATACACCAGCGGCTCTCAACTCAAAACCCCTGTCGGCACGATGCACGGCAGCTATCACTTTGTTGCCGACGATGGAGTGACGTTCGACGCCCCAATTCCGAAATTTACGCTGTCAGCGAAGCGCGTCTTGCACTAACGATTCTGCTTTGATTCGTTTTCCTGGGCTGCGGTTTCCGCAGCCTTGCGCGCCGCTGCGTCGTATTCTTGTCGCTTGCGATCCCGCTCTGCTGTGCCGCCAACGATCCACCAGATCAACCCGATGAATAAGCCTCCAGCCACGGCCGCTTCGACCAAAAATATCCAAAAACCACTTTCGATCATGTTTTGACTTTGCTGCGAGGCTGCGTAGTTGTGTCGGGATGATTCAATTTTAGGCTGCTCACCGTTGAAAACGGTATGCGGCTCCTACAATCAGCACATGAATACGCCCCGTTTTTTGCAATTTCTTGACGCGATGGACGTGATCGTTTCGCGCGCACAGCCTGAGTCTCCACTACTCGACGAAAGCGAGGATGCGCTCAAACTGCTCATCGCGCACGACGACTGGCTGCCGTCGGAATTCGCGCGCCCTGATGCGGAGAAGTATCAAAGTTACGCGCTCTACATTGATCCGCACGCGCGCTATAGCGTGAGTAGCTTTGTGTGGGGACCCGGTCAAGGCACGCCCGTACACAATCACACAGTGTGGGGGCTCGTGGGCGTGCTGCGCGGTGCCGAGCGCTGTGAAGAGTTTCCAGCGCCTGACTCGGTTACGAGCGTCGCAATGGTGTCCGGGCATGAGCATGCGTTGCTACGTGGTGAAGTGGATCGCGTGTCACCGACTATTGGCGATTGGCATCGCGTCAGCAATGGGCTCTCGGACGCACCCTCTGTCAGCATTCATGTGTACGGCGCGGATATTGGGCGCGTCCGGCGCAGCTACTGGAACGCATCGGAGCGTTGCGCCATGCCGATGGTGTCTGGTTACTCGAATGATCAACCGTGGATTGCCGCGCGATGAGTGAAGTTTTGACGATTGTGCGTACGGGCACACACACCAGCGTCACTCTCAATCGTCCGGACAAAGCCAATGCGCTCGCGGCGTCGTTGGTGGCTGCGCTGCGCGCGGCGATTGACGCAGCGATCACCGATGGTACGACGGTGTTCACGATTCAAGGTAACGGCCGCAACTTTTGTGCTGGCTTTGATTTGTCGTCGCTTGAGAGCGAAACCGACGAGACGATCATTCCTCGTTTGATGGATTTGGAGCGCATGTTGCAGGCGATTTACTACGCGCCGTTCGCCACGATTTCGCTCATTCACGGCGGCGCGTATGGCGCGGGATTCGACCTTGCGATGGCGTGTGATTACCGACTCGCGACGCAGGATGCGCGATTTCGGATGCCGGGTTGGCGCATGGGCTTGGCGCTGGGCACGCGGCGTACGGCGCAGCGCGTGGGGGCAGAGCGCGCGTTTGTGTTTTTGCGCGATGCGCTGACGATCAATACTGAGCAGGCCCTTGCGCAGCAATTTGTCACCGAGGTCGCGGATCCTGTGACGTGGCCGCGACGCATTGATGAAATCGCAGCGGTCAACGCGAAGCTTCCGCCGAAGGCGTATGCACAGTTGAAACGTTTGCTGCAATCGGACACGGCTGAGGCGGATTTGCGTGATCTCCACGCTTCGCTCGTTGCGACACCTCTGAAGCCGAGGATGCAGCAGTACGTGGCGTCGCGCGCCTAAGGTTGATCCGTCCGGAGGCGTCTGGTTGTTAGACGGCAACAACTTTATGGCGCTAACGACAGCCAGGCGGTCGTTAGAGGCGCAAAAAGTGCATTGTCGACTAGAGGATGGAAATTGAAAACGCCCGCATACAGCGGGCGTTTCCAAAGCAAATAGCCTAAAAGCTGTTACTTGTTCTTGAAGTCGTCGTGGCACGATTTGCACGTGCCGCCGACTGCGCCAAACTGCTTCTTGAAGCCGTCTGCGTCGCCCGCGTTGGCGAACGCTGCAAGTTTTGCCATTTCGGTTTCCAGCTTGCCGCCGAGTTCTTTGAACTTAGCGTTGTTCGACCACACTTCTGCCTTGGCTTCGGTGTTGCCGACTTTGTCGGTGCCAGGCGCGAAGCCTTCCCACGGCATTTTCGACAGCGGCACCAACATCGAAGTTGCGCGCACGGCTTCGTCTTTGTTGAACGGCTTCTCGCCTTTGGCGACAGCGGCGAGAGGGCCGAAGTACCAAGCCAACAGCGTGAACGCAGCTTTGCGCTCTTTCACGAAGGCTTCGGGTTTCGGCTGTGCCATTGCCGAGGTTGCCAGTGCGGCAGCAGCGGCAGCAGCGGTTGCGAGTGCAATTTTGGTGAACATTTTCATACTTACTCCAGGTTAAAAAAAGGACTACTTAAACCAAACGGACCAATTAACGATCACCGCAATTAGCGCGATGACCAAGACAAAAACGGCAAACCCTAACGTCGTGGACGCTTTGCGTGCTCCCTGTGCCTCGCGCGCAAGATCGGCCGGCAAGGATTTGTTGCCGGAGAACATCGCGCGAATGAGGTTTTCTTTTTTGACGAACAGATGAAACAACACCGCCGCGACATGCAGCCCCACGAGCACCAGCAAAACTTTTCCGATGATGTGGTGAATACCGGTGAGGCGCACTGAGGTCGCCTCGCTGACGTATTGCGCCAACGGGCCAGTGGTCGCGATTTCATCGTTTGTGAACAGTCCGAGCGTGGCTTGCGTCGCCAAAGTGAGCAGCAGTGCGAGCACCATCCAACCGCCTGGCGGATTGTGGCCAACGACGTAATCGTGGCCTTTGCCCATCATATTCTTGGCGAAAGCGATCGTTTTGCCTGGACTAGTGAGAAATGATGCGAATCGTGCGTACTCACCGCCGACAAAACCCCAAATCAGGCGAAACGTGACGAGTGTGAGAATGGCGTAGCCGCAACGCATGTGCCACGCGATCGCATTGCCACCGATCTCGCCAGTGATCACCGCTGCTGCGAACAACACGACGAGCGACCAGTGAAAACAGCGGACGAAAATATCCCACACCGGCGCGGAGATGAGTTCAGTTGAAGGCTTGGTCATCGGTTGTGTTCCAAATCAAATGCATCTTTGAGCGCGGTGAGACCCGCTCGCAAACGCTCAAGTTCCGCCGCATCTAGTCGACCAAACGCGCGTTGCAAATGTTTGAGGTGCGCAGGGAATACCTCTTCAAACATGGCGTTGCCAGCGCGTGTGAGCGCGACATGTGTGCGCCGTGCGTCGCCGGCGTCGGTGTGTCGCGAAATGAGTTCGCGCGCTTCCATGCGATCAAGCACGCCGGTGAGCGTGCCCTTGGTTATGAGCGTTCGCTCGCCCAATTCTTTGCACGTCATACCCTCGGTGTTGCCGAGTGTGGCGATCACGTCGAATTGCGATTCGGTAAGCCCGAGTTGCTTGACGTGCGCACCAGAGTAACGCTCGAACGCTTGGGTGCAGCGCATAAGCTGGCGCAGCGTTGGCATAAAGGCTGGAATATTTGCGGTGTAAGGCATGTACGTCTGACGTGCGACCAGCGAGTGGCCGTAGGTGAGGTTCTGAAAGGTCGCAGTCGAATTGGTTCGTATTAGAACAAGTTTATTGATCTATCGCAAGTCGGGCAAACAAATGCTGCGATAGCGGACAACTGGTCAATAATTTTGACCATGTATTTATTCTCACGCGCTTACGGTCGCACACGATCAACGAAGACAAGCCTTATCGCAATTGGCGCTAGCGCCACGATCGCACTGCTTGCTGCTGCGGCGCAAGCGGCGCTGCCCGAGCCGATGGCTAGGATGCTGCGTGAAACCGGCGTTCCCGAAAGTGCGGTGAGCTTGTACGTGCGCGAACTGGGCCAAAGCGCGCCGTTGATCGAACACCGCGCGCGCGCGGCCATGAACCCAGCGTCGACGATGAAGATCGCTACTACGCTGGTCGGGCTCGACGTTCTCAAGCCGGACTTCACGTGGAAGACGCAATTTCTATCGAACGCATCGATCAATGGTGGCGTGTTGAACGGTGCCTTGGTGATCAAAGGAAGCGGCGACCCGAAATTTTTGCGCGAACATCTAGAGGCGGCCATCAGGGCGCTTCGTGAACGCGGTATTCGAGAAATTCGCGGTGACGTATTGCTTGATCGTTCGCGATTCGGTAAGGGCATTCACGATCCATCGTTGTTTGATGGGCAAGCGTTGCGGCCTTACAACGTCGGCTCCGACGCGTTGCTGTTTAACTTCAAATCAGTGGGATTCAAATTCTCGGTCTTACCTGACAAGAGCGTCTCCGTCGGGACTGACGGGGTCCCGCCGGACGGGCTGACGATCAGCAATTCACTGCGCTTGGGTGGCGGTTCATGTACGGATTGGCGCGCGAAAACGGGGGCCTCATTCGATACGCAGGGCAATCGCGCAAGCGCCACGTTTATCGGCACCTATTCAGCCGACTGCGGCGAAAAAGACTGGTATGTCAGTTTGTTTGATCACACGGGGTTGCTCGCCGGCACCTTTGCGCGACTGTGGCGCGACGCTGGTGGTACGTGGTCGGGCGTGATGCGTGACGGCGCAACGCCTAAGAACGCGCGCGTTCTGTACGTGCATAGCTCTGCCCCGCTCGCCTCGATGGTGACTGACATCAATAAATTCAGCAACAACGTGATGGCGCGACAACTGCTTCTTACTATCGACGCCGAATTAAGCAAACGGCCTGCGCTCGCCAAACGTGGCGGCCACAGCGTCCGAGAATGGGCCAAGCAGCGTGGTTTTGAGTTGCCCGATCTGGTGATTGAAAACGGTTCGGGACTGTCGCGTGTGGAGCGAATTTCTGCGCAAAGTATGGGTGCCTTGTTGGAATTCGGACTGACGGCGCCGTATGCGAGCGACTTCGTTTCCTCGCTGCCGCTCGCCGCCACCGACGGCACGCTCGCCAAGCGATTTGTGAATCAACTCGCGGAGGGGCGTGCGTACCTCAAAACAGGGACGCTCACTGGCGTTAAGGCGCTAGCCGGATATTTGCTGCTTCCGGATGATCGCAAGGTGCTCTACGTGGCGTTCATCAACCACGCCAATGCCGAAAGCGCACAACGCGCACTCGATGCGGGCGTGGATTGGGTGTTTCAATCGCAGGCGCAGCGCCTGGCGCAGGGGCAGATCAAGGCTGAGGCGATGGCCAAGTAAAGGTGAGTGCCGTTGGGACACGACACTCACCATGGCGATTACGCGATTACGCGATTACGCGTTTTTCGCTCAAACGCAGCCAGCCTTTGATGATGCGGTAAACCCACCAAACCCAGACAACGCCGAGGACCACAAAGCCAACCAGTGCGAGCGCCAACACGAGACCGATTGACGTCCAAAGCAGGCCCCACCAAAAGGTGCGGATGAGCCAACTGTAGTGCGAAGCGAGATAGGTGCCAACCGCATCGTCGCGCTTAATGTAGGCAACAATCAGCCCTGCAATGGCGAATATGCCGGTGACCAACCCTAGGGCGTACAAGGCGTACGTAATGTGCGTGATTTGCACGGTGGATTCATTCGGTGCTTGGCTTGAGGCCGAGCCAGTGACGGGGGTGATCTCAGACATTTGTTCTTTTCTCCTGATGGCCTAGATGCGAAGCTGCATCGTATGGTCGCAATATCGCTATGATTGTTCGCAAATGCAAGTGTCGCGCCGCTGGATTCCGATGAAACGGCCCAGACTGCGACCAATCGACAAAGCGAACGATAAACGGAGGTCGCTATGACCAAGCAACACCCCGATGAGGATCGCGCGAACCGCGTGGTGATTCTCGAAGGCTCACCGCTGGGCACACCGCTGGCCAAAATGTTTGACTCTTTAGAGGCCGCCGAACCATTTTTGCTTGGGCGGATTCGTGCCAACGTACCGGTAAACCTTAGGGATCGTCTAGAGCGCGCACTAGCCGATCGCATCGTCAGCGAAGACGGCATCGCGGCGGTCTCGGAAGTCATTGCGGGCAAGCTCGCTTTTCTGCGTGCACTTACTGCCGCGTATGCAGAGCGCATCACCATTGTGCTGCGCCGCTGGGATGAAGACGACGACGCGCGCCGGTAGTTGTGACCTCTGATTTGTGCCGCTGGCTTGCCACCCTTTTGGGTCTCGTGCTGCTGAGCGGCTGCGCTAGTTTTGATCCGCACAACCTGATCGCGCGTCACCTGCCGGCAGGCTCGCAAACCGGTATTGACGACGGCTCAACACTCTCTGCCGCAACTCGCCGTGCTGCAGTAGACGCTGTGTGGACGACCATCAATGAGCGTTACTACCGTGCTGATCTCAACGGTGTTGATTGGGCGGCTGCCCGCAAGCGCTGGGAGCCGGAGGCGATGGCGGCGATTACGGATGACGAATTTTGGGAGCGATTAGACCTCATGGTCGCGGAGTTGGCCGATGCGCACACGCGTGTTGAGTCCTTAAGCCAAGTAACGCGGCGGAAGGCGCAGCAGTCGCTTTCACTTGGTATGGGGTTGCGTGAAATCGAAGGTGAAATCGTGGTCACATCCGTGCACCCGGAATCTGATGCTTACTGGGCAGGCGTACGCGCAGGTATGCGCTTGCAGACTGTCGGCCAACGCTCTGCCATAGAGCAGTGGAGTCAGTGGCGGACAACGGCGCGCAAATCGTCTTCGCCGCAGGCGGCTTTGCGGATGCCCGTCAGGAAGCTCAACGAAGCTGCGATAGTGGCAGCACAAAAAAATCCGAGAGAGGCGCTGAATATTGCATTTTCGCGGCCTGACGGGACTGTGTTTTCTGCGCGCCTAAAGCCTGTTGCGCTATCAACGAAGGCGAGCGTTAGTAAGCGCATGCTGCCGAGCGGGATTGGCTACATTCGATTGACCGCGTTCAGCGAGTCCGTGCGCTCTGATGTGCTAAACGCCGTTACTGCACTAAAGGATGCGCCAGCGCTGATTCTTGATCTTCGCGGAAACGGCGGCGGATCGGGAGCAATGGCCGAAGCGTTGGTGGGGAGCTTCGTCAGGAAAAAGACGGTCATCGCTCGTACCGAAACACGCACCGGGCAGCCCGTGACGCTAGCTTTCGGCGCAATTAAGATTATTTCTCTGGAGCGCAGTGTGCCCGGTCGTGACGATGCGTACGACGGGAAAGTCGCTGTGCTCCTGGACAACGATAGCGCAAGCGCATCCGAGGGCACAGCAGCGGCGCTTCAAAGTCTTGGTCGCGCGGTGGTGGTCGGCGAGGTGAGTTGTGGTTGCCTGCTCGGATACTTGGGCTACACAACGTTGCCCGGCGGTGGCGAGTTGGCATTTAGTGAAATCGGCTTTGTTACGACCAAGGGAGATCGAATAGAAGGAAGGGGCGTTATTCCTGATATCGCGGTTACGCGCACACGAGCCGATTTCGCAGCGCAACGAGATCGGGCGCTCGAGGCTGCACAGGAAGCACTTTTGGCGAAATAGCAATGAAAGGTAGCGCAAGTCGTTGTAAATGGAGGGTAAACCAGCATAAACCCCCTGCAATCGTCGCCCAAAATCGCCTAACGCAAGCAGAGTCACGCTTTTTGTGGCATGCTTAGGGTTCGTGACTCAACAATTTGTATGTTTTGTCGCGCGTTAGCGAGTTTCCTGGTTCCCGAGTGTGAGCGGTAAGAGCGCTGTTAAGTCAGCATCTCCGGTACTACAGAGTCCTTGAAATCCGCGTTTGTTTGTTTATCAAGGATAGATCTACACACCATGGGTAATCGTTTGTTTGTGGGCAATATCAGTTTCCGCGCTACGCCGGAAATGATTCGCTCTGAGTTCGACCAATTTGGCGAAGTGTCTGATGTTCATCTGCCGATGGATCGTGAAACGGGCCGCATGCGCGGTTTCGCTTTCGTGACCATGGCTACCGATGACGCAGCTCAAAAAGCTATCGCCGGCATGAATGGCAAGTCCATCGAAGGCCGTCCGCTAGTTGTTAATGAAGCACGCCCAGCACCCGCTGGTGATCGTCCTCCACGCGGCCCTGGTGGCGGTGGCGGCTTCCGTGGTCCCCGCACTGGCGGTGGCGGTGGCGGTGGCGGCTACGGCGGCGGTGGCGGAGGCGGTGGCGGCTACGGTGGTGGCGGCCGCGGCAACTACTAAGCTGCGCGTTACCTCGCGTAACTAAAAAACCGGGTCTTGGCCCGGTTTTTTTATGGCCGAAGTAGCCTGTTTTGGGGTCATTGAATCACGTTGACCGAGCGCTGGAAAAATTTTCCACCAGACCGCCGAGATAACAATCGTGCCCACACCGCCCAACAAAACAGAGCCCACGGGTCCGAGCAAAGCGGCCGTCGCACCCGACTCGAACTCGCCGAGCTGATTGCTTGCGCCGATAAACACCGAATTCACAGCGCTGACGCGACCGCGCATCGCGTCCGGTGTTTCGAGCTGAACGAGTGTTTGTCGGATCACGACGTTTACCATGTCCGCACCACCGGACACCGCAAGCGCAAGCAGCGAAACCCAGAAGTTCGTCGACACAGCGAACACCACCGTGGCGAGTCCGAATGCGGCAACGGCGAGCAGCAATTTCGCTCCAACTTGGCGATCTGGTGGCCGTCGCGTTAATGCAATCGACACCAGCAGCGCCCCCACCGCTGGTGCCGCGCGCAACAACCCGAGCCCCCACGCATCGACATGCAGAATATCGCGCGCAAATATCGGCAGGAGCGCCGCCGCGCCGCCGAGTAGCACTGCGAATAAATCTAGCGAAACTGCGCCAAGAATTAGCTTATGGTTGGCAATGAAGGACACACCCGCGAACAGGCTCTGTAGCGTCAAATTGTTGTCCGATCCGTTAACGTGCATGTAGCGAATCGTCACCGCACAAAGCGCAGCAAAAACGAATAGGCCGGCACAGAAAGCGTACACAGTCAACGCCCCCGCGATAAACAGCAGGCCACCGAGCGCCGGTCCGGCGATGACGGCAGCTTGAAGGCCCGAGGCGCTAAAGGCCATCGCCTTCGGCAGTAGCGTCGACGGCACCAATTTTGCAATGAGTGCCTGCTGTGCAGGCATCTGGAACGCCCTCGCAACGCCGAGCAGAACCGAAACCGCGAGCAACCATTCACGCGACATGAAAGCGCCTTGCGGATTGACGCCCGACGTTTGCGCACTAGCCACACACAACAAGACGGCGACCAAGCATTGCAACAGGAAGCAGCAAGTAATGATGCGCACTCGACTGAACCGATCAGCGACGTATCCAGCGGGGAGCGCCAAAAGCAGCGCAGGTGCAAATTGATACAACCCCACCAAGCCCAGATCCCACGCTTGTCCGGTCAATTCGTACATCTGCCAGCCTACGCCCACCATCAACATTTGGTTCGCCGCCGTGCCCGCGAGCCGGGCAAACCAGAAGCGCATAAATTGGCGCTGATGCAATAACGCGGAGAGTGTGCTTTTGTTGCCTGACATCGAGCCCGAGCATAGCAGCGCGCGAAAGGGGCGACGTCTTGGCAGCTCGCGACTACGTTAGGCTTACGTATATGCCTTCCACGAAATCGAGCGGTCAGTCACTTAGGCTGAAGGTTGCTACTTACAACATCCATAAAGGGTTTTCTCATTTCAATCGTCGCATTGTGGTGCACGATATGCGCGAGCGGTTGCGGCTTATAGGTGCGGATGTCGTTTTTCTGCAAGAAGTAGTTGGACACAATTCTCAGCACGTGGAAAATTATGGGGAATGGCCCGATGCGCCACAGCACGAGTATCTAGCCCAGCAGCAGTGGCCCGTGTCAGCCTACGCGAAAAACGCGGTGTATGAACATGGGCATCACGGCAACGCAATCCTGTCTCGCTACCCAATGATTCGCTTTGATCACGAAGACATTTCGACCAACCGCGTTGAGCAGCGCGGCCTATTGCATGCCGAGATAGACGTGCCGGGCTGGAAGCAAACTTTGCACTGCGTGTGCGTGCATCTCGGCCTGCTCGGAAGATCGCGTGCGAAGCAAGTAGAGGCGGTGCGCACACGCATTCAATCCTTGGTGCCCGCAGACGCGCCGCTGGTGATCGCTGGGGATTTCAACGACTGGCGGCGGCGTGCTGGGGATCCGCTGGCGGCACTCGGTGCGCGCGAAGTATTTGAGACGATGGGGGGACGCCCAGCGCGAAGCTTTCCGGCACGCTTGCCCATTCTGCGACTTGATCGAATCTATGTTCGCGGATTCACCGTGGAAAGCGTGGACGTGCACCGTGGCCGCGAATGGGCTCGCTTGTCGGATCATGCCCCACTCGCGGCGGAGCTTGTGCTGCGATGAACGTATACCCGCCGGGAAATCGAGTCACACTGCTGCAGTGCGGTGCCGAGTTTTTCCCGGCGCTAGAGGCAGCCATTGACGCTGCGTTGAGCGAAGTGCGTCTTGAAACATACATACTGGCTGACGACGAAACAGGTCGACGTATTGCTGCGGCGATGAAGCGCGCTGTGCTTCGTGGCGTGGCCGTGCGTGTGGTGCATGACGGATTTGGATCTGCCGGTTTTCTGGGAGACCTCGGCGAAAGGATGCGCCGGGATGGCGTCGAGGTCGCGGTCTTTCGCCCAGAAACTTGGTGGAATACGTTTCGGCGCAGCAGGTTGCGTCGGTTGCACCGAAAGCTCGCCATGATCGATGGTCGGGTTGCCTTCGTCGGCGGCATAAATCTCATTGATGACCTAAACATGCCGGACCCAAGGCATCCGCGCTTTGACTACGCGGTGCGCGTGGAAGGCCCTTTGTTGGAGCCTATTCACGCGGCGATGTGTGAGCTGTGGGCGCGGCTTCATCAACACGGAATTGAGCGACTGCGGGCGGTAATGACCGCGTTTCCCGCCAATACGCAGGCGGCGGGTGATCATCACGCTTGGTTCGCGTTCCGAGACAATGTTTCGCGTCGGCGCGACATCGAGCGCGAATATCTTGCTGCGATTCTGGCGGCGAAACAAGACATTCTGATCGCCAACGCGTATTTCTTCCCCGGTCGGCGGTTTCGCCGCGCTTTGCTGCGCGCTCGGAGGCGTGGCGTGAGCGTGCGCTTGCTACTGCAAGGGCGCCAAGAATATATGTTGCAGCACTATGCGACGCGGGCGCTGTATGGCACGCTCTTGGACGCTGGCGTCGAGATTTACGAGTACAAGCGCAGCTTCCTGCACGCCAAAGTCGCTGTGGTCGATGGCGAGTGGGCGACGGTAGGCTCGTCCAATATCGACCCGTTTAGCTTGCAGTTGGCACGTGAGGCAAATGTTTTCGTGCGTGATCGGGGCTTTGCACAGGCGCTGCAAACGAGCCTTGAGCGAGCCATTTTGGTCGATTCGGAACCAGTGCACCAGCAGCGCTGGGGTACCCGTCCGTTGGTCGATCGAGTGCTCACATGGGTGCTCTACGGGGTGGCTCGCTCGCTGATGAGTGTGCTCGGATACGGCCGAAATTAAGTAAAGCGCAATTTCCGATGAATGCAGGCCGTCCTAGGCGGCGCGACGATTGCACACTCTGGGGCGTCGCATTCCTATAATCAGCGGATGAACGAAAGCACGGACTCAAACGGCGGTGGGGTCGTACGCACTTTGCGTACGGTTCAATTGGTCGGATTTAGTACACGGGACCGAGAGCTTTTACGTTTGTTTTTGCGCCGCCCACCGGGTGCCGGCGTAAGTCTGAGCGTGGTCGAAAACCAAGAAGACTGCGACTTGTTGATCTGCAACGCTGCCAGTACGCCGGAATCGATTGATTTTTTGCGTGCGCGAGGAGCTTCGCGACCGTCCATTGGGATCGTGTCGCGCTTTGAGCGCACGGCGCAGTTCTATCAGGTGACGCAAGACAGCCAACTGCTTTTTTCCTTGGCGCAAGCGATCAACCGAATTCGCGAGGGCTGGACGCCACCGCCTGCTCCGGTGCCGACGGAAAACGATGACGGCCAATCCCGTCCAGCCCGAACGGTGGATATTGGCCTCGACGCCGCAGCACCAGTGGTTCCAGGCCCAGCCGCACTGGCAACGATGGCCGAGCCTGGCACTGCGGCATCCATCGCCGTGACCGCAGGCTTGCCCTGGCAACGAGCGTTGACCGTGTTGGTGATCGATGATTCGCACTTTTCGCGCGAGGCGGTGTCGTCAGCGCTCATCAAGGTGGGCTTTAGCGTGTCTACTGCCGACGGGGGCGAGGAGGGCCTGCGTTTAGCGGCGGCGCATCGCTTCGATGTCGCGCTCGTTGATTTTGAAATGCCCGGCATGCGCGGCCCTGAGGTGTTGCGAAAACTTCGCGCGCTAGGCACAAAAGCGCCTTCGGTGCTGATGATGCTCACTTCTCGGTCAGGCGCGGTCGACCGCCTGCGCGCCAAGTTCGCTGGCTGTGATGCGTATCTCACAAAGCCCACCCGGATGCGCGAGTTCCTTGAGACGCTACGCGAAATGGCCGCCGCTGGGAAGCTCAATCGCACGTGACGGTCGTCAGCAACGCATTCATGCAACCGGTACGGATGCTTCTGCCGTACTTGTCGCAGCACAAAGCTCGCATCACCGTAGCGCTCAGTTGTCTCATCTTGGCGAAGGTCGCGAACGTCGGCGTGCCGATGGTGCTCAAGTGGATTGTCGATCGCATGAGCGTCGAGAAAGCGATGCTTGCGGTGCCGTTTGCGTTGCTTGTGGCGTATGGTTTTGCGCGCTTGTCGGTTACGGTATTTACCGAGCTACGGGAGTTTTTCTTTGCCAAAGTCACACAACGCTCCGTACGCCGCATCGCGCTGCAAACTTTCGAGCACATGCATCGTTTGTCGCTTCGATTCCACCTCGCGCGGCAAACCGGCGGGCTGACGCGCGACATTGAGCGCGGCACACGCGGCATCTCGTCGCTCATGAGTTACTTGCTGTTTTCCATCCTGCCAACGCTCGTCGAGTTGGGGCTCGTGGCGGGCGTATTGGCGTGGAATTACGACTGGACGTTTGTCACGATAACGCTGGTCACACTCATCGCCTACATCGCCTACACCATCACGGTGACCGAATGGCGCACCGCGTTTCGCAAGGAAATGAACGAACTCGACTCGAAGGCAAATTCGCGCGCAGTCGACAGTTTGCTTAATTACGAAACAGTGAAATATTTCGGCAACGAGCGCTTCGAGGCGGATCGTTATGACCAAAGCTTGCAGCGCTGGGAGCGCGCTGCCGTGCGTTCGCAAACATCGTTGTCGCTCCTCAATCTTGGGCAGAGTTTGTTCATCGCGGCGGGCGCGAGTCTTGTCATGTGGCGCGCAATCGACGGCGTGATGACCGGCCGCATGACGGTGGGCGACTTGGTGCTGGTCAACGCGTTTTTGATACAGCTCTACGCGCCGCTCAACCACCTTGGCGTGATTTATCGTGAGATTCGGCAATCGGTCGCGGATATGGCGCGCATGTTCAACCTGATGAACGAGCACCAGGAAGTGGCAGATCGCCCCGACGCGACCTTGCTGGGCGCAGCGCGTCCCGCGCGTGGCGAAGTGGTGTTCGACAACGTCGCGTTTTCGTACGAGCCGGATCGGCAAATTCTCAAGGGCGTGAATTTTCATGTGCCCGCAGGGAAAACCTACGCCGTCGTCGGCCCCAGTGGTGGCGGCAAAAGCACGCTCGCGCGACTTTTGTTTCGCTTCTACGATGTCACCGATGGTGCGATTCGTGTTGATGGCCTCGACGTGCGCGCATACACGCAAGCAAGTCTGCGCTCGGCCATCGGCATCGTCCCGCAAGACACGGTGCTGTTCAACGATACGTTGGGCTACAACCTGCGCTACGGCAACCCTGAAGCGTCTGACGAAGCCGTGCTCGCTGCGATCCGCGCAGCGCACCTGGAAGCTTTTATCGCCAAGTTGCCGCAAGGCTTAGAAACGACCGTGGGCGAGCGCGGCCTGAAGCTCTCTGGTGGCGAAAAACAACGCGTCGCCATCGCTCGCGCGATGCTGAAGAATCCCGCGATTTTGATTTTTGACGAAGCCACATCCGCGCTCGACTCCGAAAGCGAAAAAGCCATTCAAGCCGAAATTCGCGCAGTGAGTGCGAACCGCACCACGCTCATCATTGCCCACCGCTTGTCCACCATCGTCGACGCCGACTGCATTTTGGTCATGGATTCCGGCCGCATCGTCGAAAGCGGCGCGCACGCGGAACTCCTCGCCGCGCAGGGGCTCTACGCTAGGCTGTGGACGTTGCAAGCGGAGACAGTAGCGGCGTAAATGCCGTGCGTTCCCATAAGTTCAGAATTACACGGGAAGCAGCTTTTTAGCTCCGCCGACCGCCGGGTGGCGGTTAAAGCTAATTTTTCTCAGTAGTCGACATATACAGAACAATGGCTGTAACCCAACACTGGATGTCGTTTCAACCAAAAAGCTGTTAACTTCGCGCTTAAGCCCACGAGCGCGCTTTCGCGTCAAAATCCCACGGCGCGCAGGCAAGCCTAGGCCGAACGTTTCCTGATTCTGCGCCAGCCGCGCTGACACGCTCACGTGCACAACCTAAATTGAATCTTCACACAATGCCTCAATCTCGATTGTCCCCATTCACCGTTCGGTTCGTCGGAGTCATCTTCGCCGCCGCGTTGTTCTTTGCCGGTGCCGCCGCGCGCGCGCAGGCGCCCGCCACCGCAGCCGCGAGCGACGCCTTCACCGTCGGTCCATCGGTCGAAGGCATCAGCGAATACACGCTGAAGTCAAACGGGTTGCGCGTACTGCTGTTCCCCGATGCGTCGAGCCCGAAGATGACGGTGAACATCACCTATCTCGTGGGCTCGCGACACGAAGGCTACGGCGAAACTGGCATGGCGCATTTGCTCGAACACATGCTGTTCAAGTCCACGCCGAAATACCCGCGCCTGTGGCAGGACATGTCCAATCGCGGCTTCATCAACAACGGCACGACGTGGCTCGACCGCACCAACTACTACGAGAGCTTCACCTCGAACGAAGCTAACTTGCAATGGGCACTCGAAATGGAAGCGGACCGCATGGTCAATTCCAACATCCTGCGCGAAGAGCTCGACACTGAGATGACTGTCGTTCGCAACGAATTCGAAATGGGCGAGAACCGCCCACAAGGCACGCTCTACGCAAAGGTTTTCGCAGCGGCTTTTCCGTGGCACAACTACGGTAATTCCACCATAGGCAATCGCAGCGATATTGAAAACGTCGGCATCGAGAATCTGCGGGCGTTCTACCGCATGTACTACCAACCGGACAACGCGGTGTTGCTGGTGTCGGGGAAAATTGATCGCGCGAAAACGCTCGCAATGATCGCGGAAAACTTCGGCAAGATCGCGCGACCCACGCGCAAATTGCCAACGCTCTGGACTGTAGAGCCCACGCAAGACGGCGAGCGCGAAGTCACCGTGCGCCGCGTCGGTGACAGCCAATTCTTATTCCCTGCGTATCGCGTCCCTGCTGCGGCACACCCCGATTCTGCGGCTCTGCAAGTGTTCATGGGCTTGATGACATCCGAGCCGTCGGGTCGTTTGTACCAAGCGATGGTGAAAAACAAGCTTGCAGTAAACGTCGACAGCGAAAGCGACGCGATGTTCGACGCATCGCTCATGGGCTTCTGGGCGACGCTCAACAAAACGCAGTCCATCGACAAAGCGCGCGACGTAATGCTCTCCACGATTGAATCTGCTGGCAGCAAGCCGTTTACCGAAGCAGAACTCACGCGAATCAAATTGCAAATCTCCAAAAGCTACGAACAAACCGTGGCCGACAGCGGGCGCTTCTCGGTGTCGCTCTCCGAGGCAATCGCGATGGGCGATTGGCGCTTCTTCTTTTTTCAGCGCGACCGCTTGAGCAAAGTCACGCTCGCCGACGTGGAGCGCGTCGCCAGGGCCTATTTCAAACCGCAAAACCGTACGCTGGGCCGCTTCATTCCGACCGACAAGCCCGACCGCGCAGACATGCCCGCACGCCCTGATCTGTCCGTGCTGCTCGCGGACTACAAAGGCGACGCCAGCCTGAGCGAAGGTGAAGTCTTCGACACCGCGCCCGCGAACATCGTCAAGCGCAGCGAGCGCTATGCATTGGCCAACGGACTGAAAGTGGTGTTGCTGCCTAAAAAAACACGCGGCGCAACGGTGCAGCTCGCGCTGCGGATTGGCTACGGCGATGAAAAGTCTCGGGCTGGAAAGTCCGCGGTCGATACACTCGCCAACGCAACGCTCATGCGAGGAGCAGAAGGGCTCACGCGACAACAAATCTATGACAAACTCGACGCGTTGCGAACCTCGGGCGGCATTGGTTTGAGCGGCGGTGCGATGCAAACGAAGAAGGCGTATCTCAATGACGCGATCAGCCTCATCGCGCAGGTCTATCGAACCGCCACGTTTCCGTCCGAAGAGCTTGAGCTGGTGCGCAAGGAGATGATCACCGCCATTGAAGAGTCAGCCAAGGACCCTGAGCGCGTTGCGTTCAATGCGCTTGAGCGGCACAGCTCGCCGTACCCGAAAGGCGACCCACGCTACATCGCCACCGTTGCCGAGCGCGTCGCAGATTTGCGCGCGGTCACGCGCGAGCAAGTTGTCAACTACGCGCGCCAAATGCGCGGATTGTCGGCAGGTACGCTCGCTATCGTCGGCGACTTCGACGCTGCGAGCGTGAAGCCAGTGCTCGCCACTTCTTTCGGGCAAAGCAAGCTCGCGACGCTATTCGCGCGCATAAACCGTGAGCACAAAACGGTAGCGGTGAAGAATGAAAAGCTGCCCACGCCAGACAAAGAAAACGCGACCTTTGTGGCGCGCGTGACCTTTCCGTTGCAAGACAGCGCCGCCGATTACCCCGCGCTTCTGCTCGCTGATTTCATCGTCGGTGGTTCCGGTGGTGCGAGGCTGTTCATGCGAGTTCGGGAGAAAGAGGGGCTGAGCTACGACGTGTTCAGCAACCTAGCGATTCCTACCTTCGGTACCAACGGCTCATGGACCTTCGGCTTTATTGCCAATCCGCAAAACGCGGCCAAAGCGGAGGCGTCACTGAAAGACGAATTGCAGAAACTGTTGAACGGCGAATTGACCGAGAAAGAATTCACCGAGCAACAGCAATCGCTTCTCGATCAACGCGCGGTGCGCCGCGCACAAGACGCGACGCTTGCCGCGCAGATCGTCGCTCTGACCGACGCAAATCGCAGTTTTGAGTATGTAGAAACACTTGAAGCACGCCTCAGTAAGCTCACCAAAGCAGACTTCGACGCGGTGCTCAAAAAGTACATAAAGCTTGCCGAGATGTCATCCTTCGTGGCGGGCGACTTCAGCAAGGTGAAGTAGCGCCTACGTTACAACCCCGTAAAATCGGGGTTTGCCGAAGGGGTGCGTGACAGCCTTTGTGGCTTGACCCGCCCCTTTTTTATTGCCCGCCTGAATGCAAGACCCCAAGCGCGAACGACAGATTCTCATCGTCCTCATGATGATGGGTTTCACCAATGTGCTCGATTTCATGATTATGATGCCGCTCGCTCCGCATCTGATCAAGGCGTTTGGCATCTCTACTTCGCAATTCGGCTTGCTCGTTTCGGCGTACGCTTTTGCGGCTGGATTTTCATCGCTGTTGATGGGGTCCATTGCCGATCGGTTTGATCGCAAGCACGCGCTCCTGCTGGTTTATGCGGGACTCATTGTCGGTACGCTCGGTTGTGCGGTTGCGCCCAACTTCGCAGCGCTACTAATCGCGAGAACTGTCGCCGGAGTGTTCGGCGGCGTCCAGGGCGCGGTAGCCATGTCAATCATCGGCGACTTGGTGCCCGACGAGCGTCGAGGGCGCGCGATGGGCTTGTACATGTTGTCGTTTTCGCTGGCGTCGGTCGTTGGGGTTCCGTTGTCGATCTATGTCGCGGGTCACAACGGGTGGCACATGCCGTTCTTTGCGCTGGCGATCGTATGCGCAGCACTACTTGCCGTAGCGTGGCGATTAATACCTTCTATGCGCGGCCATATTCGCGCGGGCAAACCGGTGGGCTTTGTGCAGAGCTACGCTGAGTTGTTTCGCGAACCCAATCACTGGTGGGCGTTTCTTACTTCGGCGTTGATTACGCTCTCGGGAATGGTGGTGATTCCGTACGTGGCCGCATCGCGCGTGGCAAACGAGGGAATGACCGAGACGCAGCTGTCGTACTTCTATCTCGTGGGTGGCGCGGTGACGCTCTTCACCCGCCCGTTGTTCGGGAGCATGTCCGATCGCTTTTCGCGAGCGAAGCTCTACTACTGGTTGGTGCTCGCCTCAATCGTGCCGATGATCTTGATCTCTCACACCCTCGGTGTCAGCATGTTTTGGCAGTTGTTTGTAGGCGCGCTTTTCTTCATCTTTGTCAGTGGACGATTTGTGCCCGTTACAGCACTTATTACGTCCGCCGCGCGCCCGCAGATGCGTGGGCGCTTAATGTCGTTCAACTCGGCCGTGCAGAGTTTTGGCACCGGCATCGCAGCGGTGATTGGCGGGTTAATGTTGACGCAATCAGTTGACGGCAAAATAGTGGGCTATGAAGCCGTCGGTTATCTCGCGGGGATTCTTGGCATTGCCTCCGCGTTCACTGCATTTAAGGTGCGAGCTGTCTCGTGAAGCTTGAGGTCATTCAACTCGCGGCGGAGCGCGGCGGTCGCGCGGTATTTAGCGACCTCTCGTTCAGTGTGGACACCGGCACTTTGCTTCGCGTCACCGGAGCTAACGGAGCGGGTAAGACGACGCTGCTGCGCATCTTGTCGGGACTGGGCGCACCGGTTTCGGGCGGTGTGCGCTGGCAAAGTGACGGCGGAGCGATCTTGACGACGGGTGAGGCGGCCTGCTTTGTGGGCCACGCCAATGCGTTTAACGAGTCGCTAAGCGTTACTGAGAATTTGTCTTACGCGGGCGCGCTCGCGGGCCTCGTGCCGAACCCGGACCAAATCGTCTCTGCGCTCGACGCGTTTGGCGTCAAAGCGCTGCGCAATCGAAGCTTTGGCGCGCTCTCGCAAGGCCAGAAAAAGCGCTGCTCGCTCGCCCGCATGTTGCTCGCGCCTACGCGCGGTTCGCGTGCGTGGCTGCTTGACGAGCCGTTTGTTGCGCTCGACGTGGATACACAAACGCTCCTTGCGCAGCTGATTTCCGCAGAACTCTCTGCCGGCGCGCTGGTGATTTACACCTCTCACCAAGCCGTTGACATTGACGCACCGGTGTCTCGGGAGCTTTCGCTATGAAGGCGCTTTTCACAATGTTGCGAGAGCCCGTCAGGCTAAGCAAAGAATGGCGAAAACACCGGAACGTACCCGCGTACAAGAGGGATTTTCGGGATTTTTTAACGACGCATCACGGGCTCGCAGTCGTTGAGCGGAGGTCGTTATGAGCTTGCGTGGCGCCACCGGGGCTGTGTTTCGCCGCGAACTGCAACTCTTCGCCAAACGCAAAAGCGACTGGGCCAATCCGCTCGTGTTCTTCTTGATCGTGTGTGCGCTCTTTCCGTTTGCCGTGGGCAGTGAATCGGAGCGCCTCAAACTTATCGGTATCGGAGTGATTTTCGTCGGCGCGCTGTTGGCCGCGATGCTGTCCTTGCCGCGTTTGTTTGACGAGGATGCGCGTGACGGTTCGCTCGAGCTAATGCTAACCTCCACCGAGCCGCTCGCTGCGTTGATTCTCTCTCGCGTCGCGGCGCTTTCGCTGGCGTTGGGCGTAGCGCTCGCAGCCGTTACGCCGGTGTTCGCGCTGTTCTACGCGTTGCCGTTTGATGTGGCTGGCATGCTCGCGCTCTCCGTGTTGATGGCCGTGCCCACATTGCTCCTGATCGGCGCTATCGCCGCCGCGTTGTTGGTCTCTGCGCGAGGCGGTGCGATCTTGACGGCGGTACTTGTTTTGCCGTTGACCGTACCAACACTTATCTTCGGCGCTGGCGCGGCGCTCAAGGTGCTCTACGGCGAGTCGCCCATGGCGGAGCTTGCGCTTCAGGGCGCCTTCATGCTGCTTGCACTAGCATTGTGCCCGTTGGCGGCCGCAGCCGCCCTCAGAATCAGCACCGACTAATCGGCACCAAAAGCGGCAAAACAGAGAAACCCATCTCGTGGCACGTACTGAACAACAATCAAACGAAAAATTCAGCGGACGCTGGTTCTGGCGCTACGCCGCACCTGCAACGTTCTACCCCCTGGCGGGCAAGATCGAAAAATTGTGCTGGGTCGTTGCGATTGTGCTCGCGGCCATTGGGCTGTACCTAGGTTTTTTTGTCGCACCAACAGATGCGACGCAAGGCGAGGTTTACCGCGTGATTTTCATTCACGTTCCCGCGGCATGGATGGCGATGGTGATTTATCTCGCCATGGCGTTTTGGGCGGCCACGGGCTTAGTGCTTGGCACGCGCCTTTCTTTCATGATGAGCCATGCGCTTGCGCCCACCGGCGCGATCATGTCGGTTGTTGCGCTTTTGACGGGCGCGCTTTGGGGCCGCCCGACATGGGGCACTTACTGGGTGTGGGACGCGCGGCTGACTTCTACGCTCATTTTGTTTTTCTTATATGTCGGCTACATGGCCCTCGTTGCCGCGTTTGATGACAAGAAAAAGGGCGACCGCGCTTCGGCGCTCATCGCGCTGGTTGGCGCGATCAACGTGCCCATCATTTATTTCAGCGTAAAGTGGTGGAACTCACTGCATCAAGGCTCCTCGGTTCGCCCTGGTAGCTCATCAATGGCTTCGACCATGCTGACCGCGATGATGGTCATGACGTTTGCTTTCTGGGCATACTGCATCGCCGCATCGATGTATCGCCTGCGCACGGAAATTATCGAACGCGAGCGTAACGCCGCATGGTTGCCTGCCGCCGTGAAGGAGGCCAGCAAATGATCTGGGAGTCGTGGAGCGCGTTTTGGGCGATGGGCGGACGCGGTTTTTTTGTGTGGGGCAGCTACGGTGCGCTCGCAGTGGCTGTTGTTGCGGAACTTGTAGCCCTGCGCAGCGCTCGAAAGCGTGCAATCCAATCATTACAAGACAACGACGATGACGCCTAAACAAGACAACGGCTATGACGCCTAAGCAAAAACGACTCGCACTTATTCTTGGCGGCCTTGCCGTGCTCGCCGGCGCGGTGGCACTGGTGCTCACCGCGTTCAACCAAAATTTGGTGTTCTTCTTTACGCCTTCGCAGATCGCCTCCAAAGAAGCGCCGACAGGCCGCGTGTTTCGTTTGGGCGGCATGGTGGAAGCGGGCAGCGTCAAGCGCGACGGGATCAATGTGAGTTTTCGAGTGACGGACACATCAAAGATTGTGCCTGTGACGTACAGCGGCATCCTTCCTGATTTATTCAAAGAGGGCAAGGGCGTGGTCGCGCAAGGCACACTCGGCGACGACGGTGTGTTCCGGGCGCGCGAAGTGCTCGCGAAACATGATGAAAACTACATGCCACCCGAGGCTGCAGCAGCCGTTGATCAAGCCAACAAAGCCCGCGAAATGTCCGCGAAAACGTTGAAACAGTAGCCGTCGTGAATAAAAAACTTCTGCTCCCCATCGCGTTTTTCGCATTCGCCGCGGTGCTCTACTTTGGCCTCTTTCGCGATCCGCGCGAGATTCCGTCGCCGCTGATCGGGAAGGCCGCCCCGGCGTTCTCGTTGGAACAACTGAGTGACGCCAGCAAAAAAATCTCGCCCGCAGATTTGAAGGGAAAAGTTTGGTTGCTGAACGTCTGGGCGAGTTGGTGTCCGAATTGCAAAGACGAGCATCCTGACCTCATGGACCTGCAAAAATCGGGCAAGGTCACGATCGTCGGGCTCAACTACAAAGACAAGCGCGAACTTGGCTTGGATGTATTGCGTAAAACGGGTGATCCGTACAACGTGAGCGCATTCGATCCCGATGGCAAAGCCGCGCTCGATTGGGGCGTTTACGGCGCGCCAGAAACGTTTCTGATCGATGCAGAAGGCATTATTCGCGCTAAGCACGTCGGACCCGTTTCGCCCGAAATTATCGCCACTAAATTCGCGAGTTTTTTCAGCGCCGTGCGCTAGCCTTCCGCAGCGCGCATCCAGCCTAATCCGTCACTCGTGCCATTGGGCGCCGCGCCACGCGCCGGGCGATATTCGCAGCCAAGCCAGCCGTCCCAACCGCACGCGGCCGACACTTCGTCGATCACTTTGAAAAGGTAGGGATAGTTCATCTCGCCGATGTCGGGCTCGTGGCGCTCGGGTACGCCGGCGATCTGAAAGTGACCGACACGGCCCGTGGGCAGGTACTTCCGAATCTTCATCGCCACATCGCCTTCGACGATTTGGCAGTGATAGAGATCGAATTGCACTTGCACATTCAGCGCGCCGATTTCTTCGACGAGCGCATGCGCGTCGTCCTGTCGATTCAAGAAGAAGCCTGGTATGTCTCGCGTGTTGATCGGTTCGATCATCAGGTTCACGCCGTGCCTGGCGGCCTCTGCTGCGGCGTAGCGCAGGTTGTTCACATAGGTGCTGCGCAGCGCCTCGCGCGTCGTTCCCGCGGGCACCAACCCGGCCATTACGTGAATGCGCGGGCACTTGAGCACGTCGGCATAACGCAGCGCCGTCGTGATGCTCGCGCGAAACTCATCCACGCGATCAGGAAGGCACGCCATGCCGCGTTCGTTCTTCTCCCAATCGCCAGGCGGCGCGTTGAACAGCACCTGCTGTAGGCCGTTTTCTTTCAGTTTCGCCGCGAGCACATTCGCGTCGTATGCGTACGGAAACAAAAACTCCACCGCCTTGAAGCCATCAGCTGCAGCCGCAGCGACCCGATCAAGGAAATCAAGCTCGGGGTAGAGCATTGAGAGATTGGCGGCGAATTTGGGCATGGTGGGATGTGCGTGGCTCGTTGATGCGTTTATATCAGCCACACGCGACAACCGTCACTGATGCCGAAAATTGGCGTCATACTCGCCGAAGGCGGGTATCCAGTCGGTAGCACGTGAGCGCCGCATCAACGAAGCCTGATCGTTGCATGTTTCTGGATTCCCGGCTGCGCCGAGAATGACGCCGGGAGTGCTGTAGCCGCGATGAAACGAAGTGCGATCGCGGAGCGTGACATCGGTGTTGTGCGGTTCCTCGATTCCGCTTCGCTGCATCGAGGCTACGGCTCTCCAGTCTAGTCGATCGCCAGAATATCGCAGCTGATATCGGCTCGAAGCAACGCGGTTTTCGCGGACTGTAGAACCGCATCCCCATCGTCATTCGAGTAACAGTAGAACGGATATTCGCTTCGCTCCGGAACGAAAACTTCGCCATGTGCGAGGTCGTTGCAAACGAGGATCACTTGGTCGCGGTCTCGACGGAATCGAAAATAGTTTCCCCCTCCAACATTGAGCCCGTCGCGCTCTTCACAATCGAAATCAGGAAACGCCACTCGGTGAATTGTCTCCGCGACTTGAGCGAAGGGCAGACCGGAATTTATGAAGAGCGGAGCGTCGAAACTCACTTCGCCAACGCCTTCATAGCGTCCGTTAGCCCCTGCACCGTCGTCGGATACATGCGCTCGTTCATGATCTTTTTGATGATGTCGGTCGAGTACGTGTATTCCCATGAGCGCGGCGGCATGGGGTTGAGCCACGCCACGCGCTTGAAGTGGTTCGTCACGCGTTGTAGCCATGCCTTGCCGGTTTCGCTGTTCGTGTATTCGACGCTGCCGCCTTCCATCTCGATCTCGTAGGGACTCATCGCGGCGTCGCCGACGAAGATCACGCGATAGTCCGGTCCGTATTTGTGCAGCAGATCCATCGTCAACGTTCGCTCGGTCGTGCGGCGGCGGTTGGTTTTCCACACGAAGTCGTAGAGGCAATTGTGGAAGTAGAAATGCTCCAGACGTTTGAACTCGGTTTTCGCGGCGGAGAAGAGCGCTTCGACCTGCTCAACGTGATCGTCCATCGATCCGCCAATGTCCAGGAGCAACAAAACCTTCACAGCGTTTCGCCGTTCGGGCCGCATTTGGATCGACAACATGCCAGCATTCTTGCCGGTTTCTTCGAGCGTGTGCGGCAAATCCAATTCGTCGACCGCGCCTTCGCGCGCGAAGCGACGAAGCCGACGCAGCGCAACCTTGATGTTTCGCGTGTTGAAATCGACGTTGTCGTCGTAATCACGAAACTGTCGCTCGTCCCACACCTTCACTGCGCTGCGCATGCGGCTCTTGTCTTGCCCGATGCGAATGCCCGCCGGGTTGTCGCCATACGCGCCGAACGGCGAGGTGCCGCCGGTGCCGATCCATTTGTTGCCACCTTGGTGGCGCTCTTGTTGCTCTTCAAGACGCTTCTTGAGCGTCTCCATGAGCTCGTTCCAGTCCATCGTCTTGAGCTTCTCGCGCTCTTCGGGCGTAAGCATTTTTTCGACGACTTTCTTGAGCCAATCTTCCGGGATCGCGGTCTTCAGATCGACGAGGTCGCTGATGCCTTTGAAATACTCTGCGAACGCAAAATCAAAGCGATCAAACTTGCTTTCGTCCTTGATCAGCGACGCCTTCGACAGAAAATAAAAATCGTCGATAGACGGCGAAATCACGTCCGCTTTGAGCGCCTCCAATAGCGTCAAAAATTCTCGCGTACTGGGCTTTAGGCCGCGATGACGGAGGTGGTAGAAAAAGTCGATCAGCACCAGCGAATTGTCGCAGAAGGCGCGGATGGAGTTCGTTGCTGGCTTCTGCAAGGTTCATTTAGGGCACGGCGCGAAAAAGACGCGCGAAGGACTATCGGATAACTCTTAGTATTTGCTACACTGAAATTGCCGAGGGGGCAATTGCAACGAGCACTGAATTTGCCCAAAGGTACTTTCAAAAATGGTACGGATTCAAGGAGGTCACTGAAAATGCTTACGAAATCATCTTTGATGCTCTGCGTCGCCGCGTTGGTGGCGGGGATGAGCGCGACTGTTCACGCTGAATGCAAATTCTCAGACGGCGGCGTGATTCAAAACAACCATCTCACGCGATTCAACACCAACCTGACGGGCGAGGAGCCGAATTACTCGAAGGTGTTCACCGACACAAAAATGGCGGGCAAAGATCGCCAGATCAAGGCCTTCGGTAAGTGTGACGTCATCGTCTACCCCCATGCGCGAACAGGGAAGGGACACCTGAGGTTCAAGGCTGGCGAAGACGTCAAGGTCGAGGGCGACGCTCGCGGCGTCGGGTGCCAGTGCGCCAAATAGCCAGCTGCCTCGTCGGCGCTTGTTAATCGACTGACGCGCGCGCCGGAGCCATGTTTCCGGTGCGTTACAACGCTACGCGCCCTGCGTAGCCCTGCGGCCATGCCGTGCCCACCAATCGTTGGCCCGCGAACGCATCCTGTTACCCGCGGTTGTGGGGGCACGGGCGTTCACCCTACGGTTGGCTGCCTCGAAGAAGCAGCGCGTCCAGCGCTTGCTCCATCACGATCTCAATGCCGTCCTTTTCGCCCGTTTCGACGAAACCCATGCGCTTGTAAAACGGCGCAGGGTTGCCTTCGCTGGGGACGTACGACAGGCGCATTTTGGTGATGCCGGGGCGCGTGGCGGCGTAATGTGCAGCCTGCAAAATCGCGGCCCCGCCGTAGCCTTTGCCTTGCTGTTGAAAATCAATCATGAAACGCCACAGATCGACGCTGTCGCTGTGCGCTTCGTCTTTAGCTGCGAGCGCGGGATCGAGTGTCGAGTCGTAGAGCATGAGAAATCCCACGATCTTGTCGGCCACCATGATCGCGCGCGGCACGGCATTGGCACTGTGTGCGCCCTGTGCGATGGAGATGGCGTTGGTCGCGACCATGCGCTCGCCGATCGCGCCGGGGTTGAGCCGGAGCACCGGGGATAAATTGTCGACGGTGATTGGCGCGAGCGTTACGTCTGTTGGCGCAGCGCTTTGTGTGTGACCCGATTCGAGTTTGGCTTCCAGCTTTTCCTTCGCCGCTGGCCACTCGTCCGCGAGCATCGAGTACATCACCGTGTCACGCACCTTGCCGTCGCGAATCGGCGCGTGGTGCCGCAGCACGCCGTCGCGCTTCGCGCCGAGGCGTTCAAGCCCGCGCTGCGACGCAAGGTTCATGTGACTCGCGCGCCAGCCGACAACCGCGCACCCGAGCACCTCAAATGCGTGCTGCATCAGCATGAGCTTGCACGTCGTGTTCACATGCGAGCGTTGATACGATTTGGCGTACCAAGTCCAACCGATCTCCACGCGCTTGATGCCGGGCATGATGTCGTGATAGCTGGTGCTGCCGATCACCTTGCCCTTGCCGCCGTTGGCCGCGATGTCAATCACCGCGAACGCGAGACGATTGCCGTCTGCGCGTTGCTTCAATGCGCCTTCGATGTACGCGCGCGTCTCCTGCGGCTCGGGCACGGACGTGACGCGAATGTTCCACAGCTCGCCGTCTGCCGCCGCAGCCGCAAGCTCCGCTTCGTGCGCGAGTGTGAGCGGTTCGAGCCGCACGCCGTTGCGCTCTAGTGTGATAGTCGGTGGCCAAGGTTCGGGCGTAGTACTCATGTTTTATTCGGTTACAGCTTTTACGTTCTACCGACAGCCAGATGGCCGTTGCGTGCGAATTAATGCACTTATCGACTTAAGGAAAAATATAGCGCAAACGACCGCCAGGATGTCGTTCCAACCTAAAAGCCAATGAGAAACGCTTACGTCACGCGCACGCGTCCATCTACTCGTACTTCCGCGCATCATCAATCACCTTGCCATCGTTCGCAAGCGCGCCGACGGCCGCGAATACGACGTCGCCGCCAAGCTTCGTCACGTCCCGGAGCGTCGTCGCAATCTTCGCTTTCAATTCATCGCTCGGCGCGGCGCATTCAGCATGCAGCGCCATCGCGTCCTTCTGGTCCGGATTGGTCAACACGAGACGCACGCGTCCGAGTTCCGGAAAACGCTTCGCCACCGCGTCCACCTGCGATGGATGCACGAACATGCCCTTCACCTTCGCCGTCTGATCGGCGCGGCCCATCCAGCCTTTGATGCGCATATTCGTGCGGCCCGTTGGGCACGCGCCGGGCAGCACCGCGGTCAGGTCGCCCGTACCAAAACGAATCAGCGGATAGTCGGGATTGAACGTCGTCACCACGATCTCGCCGACTTCGCCCTCTGGCAACGGATCGCCCGTGCCGGGACGCACAATCTCCACGATCAAATCTTCATCAATCACCATTCCCGACACTGCGCCGTTCGCGTCCGGCGCTTCGTACGCGACGAGCCCCAAGTCCGCCGTCGCGTAGGTTTGTGTGCCAACGATGCCGCGCGCTTTGAGCATTTCGCGTAGCTGCGGCGGGAAGTATTCGCCTGACACCGACGCGCGCTTCAGGCTCGTGATCGGCGTGCCGAGTTCGTCCGCTTTCTCGAGCAAGATGCGCAGGAACGACGGCGTGCCGGTGTACGCGGTCGGCTGCAAATCGAGCATCGCCGCGATCTGCTGCTCCGTGTTGCCCACGCCCGCCGGAAACACCGTGCAACCCAGCGCAACCGCGCCCGCATCCATGATCCATCCGCCGGGCGTCATGTGATAACTAAACGTGTTGTGCACCAAATCGCCCGCCCGAAACCCGGCCGCGTACAGCCCTCGCGCGGTGCGTGCATACGCCGCCGCGCCGTGGCCTTCCGGCTCGTAAATCGGACCGGGCGACGCGAACACGCGCGCTGCCTTGTTGGCATGCGCACCCCAGCCCATTGCAGCGAAGCCACCGAACGGATCGCCCTTAGGTTCTGCTGTTCCGGCGCGCGAGGCTTGTTGCTGTTCCAACAATTCGCTCTTGCGAATCACAGGCAGTTTCGCCAACTCCGCCCTCGACGTTACGCTCGAAGGATCAACGTTCGCCAACGACTTTGCGAACGCGGCCGTCGCGTTTTTCGCATGCGCAATCTGCTTACCAAGGCGAGCAAAGAGCTCTGCCTCACGGTCAGCAGGAGAACGAGTTTCACGGGCGTCGGGGAAGTTTGGCATGGGCGGTTTGGGGGTGGGTTTGGATAGCGGAATGTTACTCGTGTGGGTAGGCGAAACGAATGGGTGTGGTGACGCAGCGCAGGCTAAAAATGCTATGACGATGTTTGTTCCGCCGACCGTCCGTCATCTGATTCCTCGAAGGACGAAGAACATCTCGGGTTATATTGGTTCACTACCGGCGGCGAATATGCGCCGCCGCCCTCTGACTCAAAGGTGTAGCTTTGTTATAGGCGTAGTTACAGCGATGCAATCGACACAAAAAATTGAAAAGTGCCTTCGTATCGCGAACGAGTACAGGGGCGTCGCCGAGCTGCGTAATTTCACGGAAACACGCTTGGAAGACGCCGAGGCTAAATTAACTTGGCGGTCAGCCTTTCCCCAAAGATGGGCGACGTCCGTTGGCGGACGCATCGGCCAGATCATACTCACTCCCATCATGGCACCGTTTACGTTGGTCTTCGTTTACGTCGTCGCCCCTTTGGTCAATCTCTATCGGAGTCTGCTAGGCGCTAAGCAGGCACTTAGTCACGGTAACGTGATGATTGAAAGCAGTATCCGGGAACTAGCGAGCCGCTGCAACCATGATAATTTGTACACGCTGTGGTTAGAGTTTGGATTAGCCGAGCGCACGTCGCGGGTGAGTTTTTCCTCGAGAGTTGAGTGCTTGGAGCGGTGGGTTGATGTTTTGTATGGAGGAGGTATGGCGAGCGTTATGCAAGTGCGCAACGGCGTAGAAGGCCTGCTGCGTAAGCAGGAGTCGACTCAGGCTTCATTCGGAGCGGCGGGCGGCCACAGTTCACACGTCGATCCGGTTGACCATTTTGCGCGCGATTTGTCCAGTCGTCTCGCCAAATTCAGATAATCATTGCGTCAATACTTACTAGGAATTCAGTCTTGGCTTTCACTGCGAGTGGCGCGCTAGCGTCTGCGCTGGGTGGGATGGCGGATGTGAATTGGCTCTTCTGGTCTGGCACCGCGATTTGCACAATGGTGCTTGCGATGAATCTAGCAAGCGGCGCAATGAACTTTCCACTTTTGCCCAGTCTGTTCATGATTGCGGGTGCTGTGCTAACAGCACCATGGTACAGCGGTGTTGCTAAAGGACTTGTAGCTTGGACGATCATTGAATCGTTTGGCGAGCTTTACGTTGCGTGGCGAAAACGCCCCAAATAGCGGGTTGGATTTTCGGTTCTTCGACGTCAATGCAGTAACACCCATTGGCCGAGCGATGAGCCTGTTCAGTGCCCACTGATCCGACATAACCAAACTCCAGTCGACACCATCATCAACGTTGCGAATTCATCGTTGCTCGGTGGGGGCGGTGTGGACGGTGCAATCCACCGCGCGGCTGGGCGTGATCTCGTGCATGAGTGTGGTTTGCTCGACGGCCGCAAGATCGGTGAAGCGAATTTGACTAACGGCTATCGGTGGCTCGCGAAGTGGCGGGGCTGGCGTGGCGTGAAGGCGATTGTGGCGAAGCGGCGCGTTGACCCAACGCAAAGCCAAGAGTCATGTGCTGCGCCAACCGCAGTCGCGGCTGGAAAATAGTGACGACACAATTTTGAAAGACACGCTTGCGCATCTCGCTCCTCCTCGGCCCTTTGCGGCTTCCGTTTTTGTTGCTGACTCCCGCGTCCGTCGCGGTGGGCGTTGGTACCGCGTACTGGGAAACCGGGCACGTGAATCCGTGGCTGGCGTTCCTCGTGCTCGTTGGCGCTGTGGCGAGTCACGCGAGTGTGAACGCATTCAACGAGTACTTCGATTTCAAAAGCGGACTCGACGCGATGACGCAGCGCACACCCTTTAGCGGCGGCAGCGGAACACTTCCCGCGCAGCCAGCCTTGGCTCGGGCGACGCTGTGGATGGCGTGCGCCACACTGATCGTTGCCGCCGTGATCGGGATGTACATCATGAATTTGCGCGGCTGGGGACTGCTGCCCCTTGGGGCGATGGGTTTGATACTCGTCGTGACGTACACGCCGTGGTGGGCGCACAACGCGCTTATGTGCCTCATCGCGCCGGGACTTGGCATCGGTGTGTTCATGGTGATGGGAACGCACTTTGCGTTAACCGGTACTTACTCAACGACTGCATTTGTGGCGTCGTTGTGTCCTGCATTTCTCGTGAGTGATTTGCTGCTGTTGAACCAGTTTCCCGACGTCGAAGCCGACCGCGCAGTGGGCCGAAAAAACTATCCGATTACGCATGGTCGTCGGGCCAGCAGCGTCTTGTACGGCACACTGATGGTGTGCGCCTACATGGTTCTGGTCGCTGGCGTGCTGTTGGCCGTATTACCCGCAATGAGCCTGTTGGCGATGCTCACTCTGCCGCTAGCGTTCGCCGCGTGGCGCGGTGCGCGCGACAACGCCGATGATGTGCCCGCGTTGCTGCCGGCGATGCGACTCAGCGTGATCGTGAATTTGTTGACGCCCGTGCTGTTGGCGATGGGCTTTTACTTGAGTGCGCGCGCTTAGGTGTTGCGTTTTGCAGCGATGCGCTTCTTTTTGTTGCACTAGGTATTTTTATTCGTGGTGGTAGCTCTGTGAGAACGTGCGCTGAATCTGTCTCTCTTCTTTACACACTCAGGAGCATCACATGTCGAGTATCAAAAAAATCGCGTTCGCGACCTTGTCTGCCGTCGGTCTATTCGCACCCGCCGTATCGCACGCGGCACAGAACGATCCCGTTGGCTGCACCGTAACGGTCAATTACACATTGAACGGCGTGCTGCGCGAGTCATATCAAAACAGTTTCGTGGTCGATACGGTAACGCCGTTCTCGGACGACTTTTCGACGTTTACGCGCTTCAAGTTTTTTGATGCCACAACTACAAAAAAGCAAGGTGTGTCGACCGTGAAGATCGCATACTTCAATGACGTGGGCGTTTTTAACTCGGTTGACCTTACTGCGCAGCTTTCGTTGCGCGAAGACCGTAGCGAATCGACTGAAGGCGACTACACGTTCTACACGTCGGTGGTCAACTCTGGCACGGCTAGGCACAACACGTCCTATTCGCTGACCTGCCAGCGCATAAAGTAGCCGCTCCTGCGCTTTCGGATGACGCTCTGCGCCGCGTTGTGACGCGGTAAAAGGCTCGTTCGACTGTAACGCCGAGGCTTATGTACTTCGGGATGAAAGTTGAAACTCTGGCGCGTGCTTTTTCCATTCGCTTGCTTAATTACTGACGCCGCGGACAAGCAGCCATTTACAACCGACTCGTGCAAGCGTTGGTTTGGAAAAGCACCCGCCGCGGCTTCGCCCCGGTCGCGGACGGGCTCGTGACCGCGGAGCTTCTCAATCTGTTGTTCGTCGCTGCCGCCGCGCGCCAGGGTTAACGCGTCACAAGCGAACCCGTCGCGAATTGCGCGAGATGGACGATTCGCGAAGTGTTTTGCGCATTTTGCTTTGCTTGTTTTGTCCTTCGGCGCGTAAATGCCGACATGAACGCACGGACTCACACTTCGGAGGCTTTACGCCGCGCGCACGCGTCCGCGCTTGAACGTCCCGGTCGAGCGTTGTCACCAGTTCTCGCGGCCGTAGCCACGGTCGCCAAGTCGGGAAGCGCGGACGAATTTAGAGACGTTGAACAACTATTGGACGCAGAGCTCATTGTGTCGGGCCGTTATGCACTCGCGATCACTCCGCTCTTGGAGGCGCTCGAAGTGGCCGAAGCGCGCGATGAGCGATGGATCGTCGCGTGTTTGGAGCGGCGACTGGCGTGGGTGTACGACTTCGCGGGCGATGACGTCGCCGCTTTGCAGATGATTGAGCGCGCACGAGATAGTTTTGCGCTGCTTGATGATCGACCGGGGCTCGCGCGTTGCCTCAACAACCTCGGCGTTATCTGGACTCGTCGGCGAGATTTGGTCGGCGCCACAACGGTTTTGTCTGAGGCGTTGGCATTGGTGGACGAGCAAAAAAATCCTATTGAGCAAGCCCGCGTGCGGGTAAATTTTGGCCACGTGTGTGAGCTTGCCGGAAATTTGAAGCGAGGTCGTGAGTTGCTAGAAGAGGCGATCAACCTTGCGCACGCACGGCACCACCGTGCGGCGGGAGCGGCTCTGCTAAATCTGGTGCGCATCGACCTCGCCGAAAAAAATGCCATACGGGCAACGGAGACTTTGGCGCGCGCGCAGCCAATCATTGACGCGGGCGACCACTTTGGACAAATTGAAGTGTGGCTGCTGCGTGGACAGATTGCGACGCTAGAGACACGCTACGCTGACGCGAACGGTTGTTACGCTGAAGCGCTTCGCATGGCCGTGGCCGCGGGGGCGCGTCGCGAACAGAAAGAGCTGTTGATTGCGATGAGCGACATGCACGCTGCGGCTGGAGACTTCCGCAGGGCTTTTGAAGGGCTGACTCGCGCGAACGTCTTGGAAGAACAGCTTCGACGTGAGCAGGCCATGTTGCAGGCCTCTACCGCTGCCGCTCGGCTCGCGGCCGAACGAGCGAGGCGGGAAGCTGTACAGGCGACGTGCGAAGCCGAGACCTTACGCGAGGTGGCGGTGCGCTTGAGCAAGACGCAACGGGAACTGCACGACGTAACCATCGAGAAAGAAAAATTGGCGGTGGAGCTGAAAGGCGCCCTGCGTAAAGACGTGTTGACTGGGCTATTGAATCGCAAAGCGTTCAAGGAGGCTTTGGCTGTTGAGGTCGCGCGGGCAGACCGCTTTCAGAGACCGCTCGTTGTTGCGCTTATCGCTGTCGACGACCTGGAGGCGATGGTATCGACTGCAACAAAATGGGCGAGCCACGAAATCGCGGTACTGCTAGCGGAGATATTGCGTCGCGACCGCTTGAGCAGTGACTATGTTGCGCGCATCGGGGAACACGAATATGCGGTTTTGCTGCCGGAGTCGTCGTTGGCGCAGGCGATAGAGGCATGTGCGTACGTGCGTGCGAGGTTGGCAGAGGTTAAGCCTTTGTCCATAGCAGACGCGCCACACGCGGCAGTGACTGTGAGCGTTGGCCTCAGTGCATTGCGCACAGGTGAACGCGCCGACACATTCTTTGCTCGTGCCGAAGCATTGCAGCGACAGGCCAAGCAGGTTGGCGGAGATCGCGTTGAGTGGCAGGCTTAGACGCCATTTCGAACGAGATACTCGCGCAGCCAACCGCCGGTGGCAGTGTTTGTTGTTGACGACGCCTTTTACAGTCTCCGCAGCGCTCGCTTTTGTGGAGACAAACGCATTTAGACAACGCGTAGCGAGATGCCCGCTATGCAAGCCGTTCAGATTGAACGGCCTCTTTTTCAATCGAATGAAAAGCTAGAACTTATGTTTGCGGGATATGGCAAAACCAGCCAGACCTGCGCCGGCGAGGAGCAGCAGTAGCAGTGCGTGACTAACAGCACTCAGAGCGGGCACGGCCACTGCGGGTGGCTGGATGGTAAGTTCGAATCGCGCGGAAACCGCGACGGCACTTGCAAAAGTGACTACGCATGCGTTCGTACCGCTACAGCCACCGCCGACCCACCCGATGAAGGTAGAGCCGGGCGACGCGTTGGCCGTAAGCGTCACCGGAGTGTCCGCAGGGAATACGGATGAGCAGGTCGCGCCACAATTGATACCTGCTGGGCTGCTGCTCACCGTTCCGCCACCGGTGCCGACTCGGCTGACGGTGAGCGTTGGTTTTGCGGTGTTGGTGAACGTGCAGGTGATCGTTCGTGCACCTTGCACACCGCTGAGCGGGGTGGACATCGTCACGCTGTTGACGCCGTTGGTAACTGCGTACCAACTGTTATTGAAGGCGTCGATGCACGTAAACGAGGTCGTGTAGTTGGTGAGTAGTTCACCCGCGGCGGCGGTCTGCGCCACGGTGAAGGTGCCGCCCTCATCAACGGTCACCGCTCCGGTACTACCGTTGTTGCCGACCGCTCCTGTGGGGTTGCTACCGCCAGTTGCATTGGCGCCCGTCACCGAGAGCACGAAGAGGCCGCTGCCGGGCGGCGTGCCCACGATCACCGTCTTCACGGTGATCGTGGGACGGGTGGGCATTTCGACTGCGCCGATGTCAGCGGCAGCGCCGTTGACGCGTGGGTAGTTGAATGCGCGCTGATCGGTGGTGAAGCCGAGCGGATTGCTCCCCGTGTTCAGTGCCGGGCTATTGGCGAGCAGGGCGTGAGTTTGTGTTAGCCCGCCGTTGCTGGTTAACGGCCCGAGCAGCGGGTCGACACCGAACAGATTGGCCGAGTCGGTGCCAGTGATTGCTCCGGGCTCGATGCTGCGAACCAGGCTATTGCTGATGTTGAGCGCATTGGTGCTGGGCGTGCCAGGGTAACGCGTGATGTCATAGGCGGGATTCACTGGCATGAACGCACCATTGATACTGTTGGCGAGAATGCTGCTCCGAATGTGCGCGATGCCGCCGTCGCCGATGTACAGGGCACCTCCGCCGCGATGAAAGTTTTCGCTCGGCGCGGCGTTGCCGGTAAGCGTGCTGTTGTTGAGATAGAGTGTCCCGTTGAAGATGGAAATTCCGCCTCCGCCGCCTACGCCGCCGATGATGCGGTTGCCGCTGAGCGTGCTCTGATTGACGGTGTAGCTGCCAGCGGCGAAAACGAGGGCTCCGCTCTGCGTGTCGCTGAGATTTCCGGTGAATGTGCTTCGGTTGATAGTTAGCGACATGCCGCCGTCGCCAGCAATGTATAGAGTGCCGCCGGTGGACTGGCTGGACACGGTGGTGTTATTTTCAAATGTGCTGTCCGCAATATTGAATACAGCGCTGCCGGTGACCTCGGAGGCCAACGCGGCACCCGTGTAACGGCTGGCATTGCGAGCGAAGTAGCTCTCCGAAACGTTCAGGACGGTACTCTGGAGGAATTGCAAGTTAATTGCTCCGCCCCGATACGGAACCGCGTTATCGGTAAATCGTGAGCCGGAAATGTTGATGGTATTTATCAACGTAGGCGCATTCGGATTGCTCACGTTGAGCCCGCCGCCATCGCGCGCGGCGCAGTTTTGCAGCGACGTGTAGGTGAGAGTTACCGTCGGTGTGTCGTGAACGCTGATGCAACCGCCCGCACCTGCTGCCGCATCGGTGCCGTCGATCACAACGTTATTGAGCGTCAAGCTTTGTAGCGCTTTGCCGTAAATACCACCGCCGCCTAATGTCGTGGGCTCGGCAGCGCCGATAGTGGCGTTGCGTAAAGTGATATTGCTGATGCTCAACGCGATACCCGGCGCAACGTTGTTGCCCGTGTCTGCACGGAATATGCGCTTCGTGCGATTGTTACGGTTGCCGTCGATCACCAGTCCTGACGCGGCACCACCGTCGATGGTTAGCGACTCTGTGATCCAGTAGTCGAAGCTATTGTTACCCATCATGATGACACTGTTGCTGGGCAAGCTGAAGACGATTGTGTCCGCGCCAGCGCTGCCCGCCACACATCCGGACACGGGACCGTTGGTGTTGGCCGCGTCAATCGCGTCGCGCAGGGTGCATTGCCCTGCGACGCTGCCGTCGCCTGTGTTGTTCACTGTGATGGTGGCAGCATTTAAGCTTGCCGCTAGTGCGACCCCACTAAAAATTCCTGTCGTTATTGCGCGTTGTAACCGCTTCATGGCTAAGCCCCTGTTAATTTGAACTGATGTGCCGCGGATGTTTGATTCGCAGCGAATGTTGATGTGAGATTGAGCGTGATTACCCGCGTCGCCGTGCGCTGCTGAACGCGAACGCGACAAGCATCAAGAGCAGCGGCAGCGCCATGCGGCCGAGCGCACTAAGTGTCGGAATTTGAACAGGCTCAAACTGTGCGGTGATGTTTTGCGCGGCGCTCATTGACACACTGCACTGCCCGATACCCGTGCATGTGCCGCCCGACCAACCGACAAAAATGGAGCCAGGTTGTGGCGTAGCTGTCAAAGTCACTGTCGTACCGACCGTGAAGTTGGCGGAACAGTTTGCGCCGCAATCAATGCCCGCGAGGTCGGAGCGCACACTGCCTGTACCCGCGCCGATTCGCGTGACCGTGAGTCGCGGAATCAGGTTGAATAGCGCAGTGACCGTAGTTGCTGCCAGTGGCGTCACAACGCAACTACCGGTGCCCGTGCATCCGCCGCCCGACCAGCCTACAAAATACGAACCCGGTAGTGGTGTCGCCGTCAGCGTGATTGGAATGCCCGCACCGAAGGTTTCGCTGCAGGTGGCGCCGCAGTTGATCTGGGACGAATTGCTCAAACCGAAGAGATCGCTCTTTACGGTACCGGCACCGTTGCCACTAAGCAGTGCGTTGACGGGAACCTTGGTGCGATTGAAGAATGTGCAGATGAGGTTCTTCGGAGCTTCACCGGGCGGGGTAGTACCGAGCTGATACGACCAACTCGGTCCAACAAGTACGCCCGACTCGCCCGCGCACTGTAAGGTGACGTAGTAGTTGCCGAGGCTGCTTCCAGCGGCGGCTGTTTCAGAAAGTGTTATCAGTGCGCCGTCATCGACAGAAACGGCGCCGGTTGTACCGCCGTTGCCAACGTTGTTGGCGGGATTCACGCCTCCTGTGGGGTTGCCGCCGCTGATGCTCAAGTTGAAGCGTCCGCTATCGGGTGGCGTGCCGACAATAACTTTGTTGAGCGTCACTGTGGGACGGGGAGCTGCCTCAAATGCCCCTACGTCGGCTGCGGCACCGCGTACCCGAGCGAAAGGTGCACCGCGTTGATCGGTAGTTGCGCCGTACACATTGTTACCCTGATCAACCGCGCAGGACGTCGGGCTGATCGCGCGCGTTGGAATCACTCCGGTGGACGAAGGGAAAATTGTGCCGGCATTGTTGTCACCCAACGGGGCGAGTTGAGGGTTGCAGGTTTGGCTGCCCGTAATTGCGACGTTGTGGCTAGTGTTGTAAATGTTGTTTGCGCCGGAAGTCGGTGTTGCCAGCGGCGAATAGAGGTCAAAGCCTGGGTTGCCGTAAACGATGCTGCTTTCAATCGCGACCGCCAATGCTGAAGCATCTGCACAGATGACCTCAAAATCTAAACTCACGGAGCCGCCGTTGGAATCACAGATGTACACGCCGCCACCCTTGAGACCGCTATTGCCGCTGATAGTGCTGTTGTAGATTTTGTTGCCATCGCCTGCAGCGGTTCTGGTGCCCCAATGAAACACCCCTCCACCTAGTCCACCTGGCACCGCGTTGCCGCTGATCGTGCTATTGGCGATCACGATGTCACCTGCGACATAAAGACCACCGCCACGCCCGTACCCCTTGGCCACGTCGGTCGCCGTGCGGGTGCTCGTCACCGTGTTGTCATTGATCGTGCTGTTGGTGATGCGAGTCGTTGCGCTTGTGCCGTCGACCATCAGGCCACCTCCAATCGCATTGCGGGCCTGCACCGAATTGGATGCAATCCACGTGCGATCAACCGTCGAGGTCGTGTTGGGGGAGAACAAGTACAGCCCGCCACCGAAGCCGCTTTCAAGCGCCACCACCTTGTTGTTGCGCACTGTGGTGTTCGACATGGCGAGGACCCCGGCCCACATGCCGCCGCCAATTGCGCCACTCGCGGTCCCTTCTGCCAGGTTGTCCTCGACGGCAGCATCGGATAGCGTGAGGGTGCCTTGGACAGAGAGGCCGCCGCCCTGTACATCGGCGCCGTAAACTGAGTTGTCGCGAATCGACGCGCGACTTAGCGTTACGTTCTTGGAGGCAAACAGACCGCCACCTTTGTTGTTACTTGCGTTTGACAACAGATTTATACGAGTGCCGGAGACGTCGTCGGCAGCGTAGATTCCGCCCCCGATGCCAGTACTTCCGCTTGTTGGGGTCGCGCCGCAGTCCCTGACGGTGACGTCCTGAAGCGACAACGTTCCAAAGTTAGCGATACACCCACCTTTGGTGTCTGCCGGGTCGAGGAGCAAAGCGAGTACTTCCGTGACACGGCCGCTCGCTACCTCAAGATTTCTGTACGTCACTGCGGGGCCGGTCGGGCTGTTGGTGTAGGTGGTCAGGTAGTCAATGTCAAATGCGTTGAATAGTCGGAAGTTGCTCGCAGCGGCAGGATCGCGCTGAATGCGGACCGCGCCGCCGCCGTTGTACGCTCCGCCGTTGCCGTCGATGGTCAGCGCTTCATGTATGCGCAGCGCGTCAATGGTGCCGGGCAAAGGCGCCTGGAAGTTAATGACGGTTACGTTGTTGGTAAACAAGATAGTGTCCGCCCCAGGGGCGCCTGCGCTGCAGCCATTCACTGCGACATTAGTATTCGCCGCCTTTACGGCGTCAATCAACGTGCACTGCCCAGCGCTCGACGTGGCGCTGTTGGTGTTCACGGTGATCGTCGCGGCTAGCGACACTTGGACAATGCCGGCGAAAGCCGCAGCAATCGTCGTGCTCGCCAGCAATCTAGGGGTGCGCCGGACTAAAGCTTTTGCGAGTGCACGCATACGATCATTTCCTTTTCTTGGCAAAAGTGCATTGGGGAATGCAATGAATCGTAGGGACGGAAACTCGCTCACAACAGTCAAAACGCGAACGTTTGGACGAAACGCGCAATTTGCTTTCGCTTTTTGTTTCGTGCTGCTACTGTCCCCCTATCGCTCTGCTCTAGTGCATGGGCTGAACGCTTGGCGTGAACGTAAGTCGGGCGCGACTTACGTTTGTTGCATAGAATTTTTAACGTTACGTCGTTCTGACGGAGCAGGTGCACGCCTGCGATTGGGACGGCGTGTGAGTTGTTTTGTAACTGCCGAATGGACATCTCCAAACAACTTAGCAAGCGGAAATTTTCAAAGGAATGAGGTCCAGAGTCACATGGCAAAAGCGCTCGATTTCTACTTCTTCATTGGCAGCACTTACTCTTATCTTTCAGTATTCAGAGCAGAGTCGCTTTGCGCTCAGAGAGGCATAGCTCTCAACTGGAAGCCCTTTAGCGTTCGCACCATCATGATCGAGCAGAACAATCGACCGTTCGCGGACAAGCCGATTAAGACTCGATACATGTGGCGAGATATTGAGCGCCGAGCTGTGAAGTTCGGGGCACCGTTCTTCGGCGCACCCATGTATCCGATTGACCAAGAGGAACTCGCGAACTTGGTCGCGACCGTTGCCGCTACGGAGGGCTGGTGCGCGGACTTTGCGCGCGCAACCTACGAAACGTGGTTTGTGGGCAAGCGCGACCCCGGCGCACCCGGCGAGCTGTCGGCGATGCTAGAGCGTTTGGGTAAAGATCCTGTTGCGACGATCGCGACGGCGAAGCACGCTGACACACTACAGCGTTACAAAAACGCGACTGACCAAGCGCGCGCCCTGGGAATATTTGGCAGCCCGACCTTCGTAAGCGGTACTGAAGTATTTTGGGGCGACGACAGACTGGAAGATGCCTTGGATTGGATTGAACAGGGCGTAGATTAGAGGTCTGAACGCAGGTTGCGTACGTGTTACGCGAAGTACCTTTCGGCGCCTGTTACGCTGGCGGATAGCGAAGAGTCGCTCCGTAGCGCATGCAGCATGAACTCTACAAAAACGCGAATGCGCGGTGACACGTAGGAGCGGTGCGCGTAGTGAATCACCAGCTGACGTTCGCCTGGATCCAAGAACTTCGGCAGTACCAGCTTTAGCCTTCCGGACTGCAAGTACGGCCACGCAAAATGAAGCGGCATTCGCGCAACGCCCAAACCCTCTACTGTGGCCACCCCGGCAAGATCGGTATCGGAGAGGCTCAGTGAGACGCGCTTAGGCTCAAACGGATAAATTTTGCCCTTCACTCGGAAATGCCAAGGCGCAGCAGCCATCCCGGCGAATTTCAACAATACGATGTCATGCCCGTCTAGCTCGGCTGGGCTACGCGGAACGCCGCGGACGCTTAGGTATCGAGGACTTGCAACGCAAACGCTCGTCAAGCTACAAACCCGGCGAGTTATCAGCGAGGAGTCTGTTGAATTTCCGCCACGAATTGCCACGTCGTAACCTTCACGAACCAAATCGACGGCATGATCGTTGAGCGCGAGTTCAACACTCACGTTGGGGAAGCGTTTTCGGAATTCACCGAGTTGTGGAATCACATACTTTCGCGCGATCGACGCACCCGATGTGACTTTAAGCAGCCCGCTGGGGGCCGCGTCCAGATCAAGCGTCGAGTCGATAGCTGACTTAAACAGGGAGAGCGCTGGCGAGACGCGTTCCAGAAAAACCTGTCCCTCTTCAGTCAGCGAAAGCGCGCGCGTTGTTCGATTGCATAGCCGAACCCCTAAGTGTGACTCTAGTCGCGCGATGGCGCTGGCGACGGCTTGCGGAGATACCCCCATCGCCTTAGCGGCCGCCGTAAAGTTTCCAGCGTTAGCGGTAGACAAGAACGCCAGCACACCTTTGAGTTCATCCACACTAAACCCCAAAGCTTAATTTACAACTATTGATTGTAAGTATTTAAATAGTTGCCTCGTTATTTTTTACGATGGCTGCTTGGACAATCGCTGCATGGGGGCGCCGCTTCCGGTTGTTAAAGAGGATGTTCGAATATGTCATTTCCAACAAGAAGGTCGCATGAGTATTGTCAGTGTTCACCCCTCGGAGCTTTCGTGGGCGCTTCCGCCGTCGGGAGCCACGTGCTCCATCGGTTTGCAAACAACGGCCTTGCCTCTTATTGGCACGAGACGTTCTAGCTGTGCGTTCGTTGAAAACGGTCAAAAAGCGAAGGTTTGGACGAAATGCGCAAGCCAGCATCGTTTTTTGTCTCACCCTGCTAAGGTGACGACTTCGCAGTGATTTTCATTTCACGGCATTGATTTCGTCCATGTCAGATTCTCGTAGTTTCGAGCAGAACCAAATTGAGTCCATCCTTGCCGATGCGGCGCGCGCCATGGCCGAGGACCGACCGGACGAGGCTCTGCGCTTGCTCGACAAACATCAGGCCCGTTTCGCCAAGTCAGCTGCCACTGCCTGTCGTGCGGGCGTTTTGGTCGCGCGCGCATTGGAACTCACTGGCGAGATGGAAGCTTCAAAGCTGCGTGCGGTGGAGGCCGAGCGGCTAGCTGTCAATTGCGACGACATACTCTGCCAGGCTGAAAGCCTAGAGATGCAGGGAAAAGTTGCGCTGCGGCAGCGCGATCTTCCCGTATCCATTCGCTTTTTTGAGCGCGCGATTGCGCTGTGGCAGCGTGCGCAGGTGAGCGATGAAGCGATTTCGCGGCGTGGACTCGCCCGAACGATGATCGGTCTAACCTACGGGACACTCGCCGCACGACAACTCAACGTGGCGCGAGGTCACGTTGTGGAAGCCGTGCGCGCGGCGAGACTAACGCAGCAATCCCGCATTCTGGGCAATGCGCTCAGTGCGGCTGGTGCGGTGTATCAAGCGCTTGCAGTATCGCATCACCCAAATTACTCCGAGGGCGAGTCGATCACGGTGTTAGACCCGTGCGATGATCCGCTCGTGCAGCGCTACGCTAAGTCTGGCATTGCAAGCTGCGCGGAGGCCGCGCAGTACGCGTTGGACGCGGGCAGTGAACTCGACTACATCACGATGCAGTCGAACAGCGCCACTTTTGAAAATCTCGCGGGGCGCGCGGATACTGCGCTAGCAAAACACGAGGCGATGGCAAAGTATTGCCGGCGCACCGGACACAAGTACATGCTGACCAGTTCGTTACAAATGGTCGGGTGGTCACTTCGAATTCTTGGCCGGCATTTGGAGGCAGAAAACGCGTTGCAGGAAGCGCTAGCCATCGCGAAAGATGCGAACACGCGCGACATCGTCCTGTCGCTGCACTATGACCTGTCACTGGTTTACGAACAATTAGGCCAACCAAACAAGGCGTTGTTTCACTTGCGTGAATACATTCGCCGCGACGATCGACGCGCCGCATCGGTTGCATCGGCCCCGTCACCGCCAGGCACTGAGACTTCAGGGCATGTTGTAAACGAAGCATTCCTGGAAGAAGCGGGTTTGAGGGTGCCCATTCGACCGATGATCGGCGTATCAAACTACGACCCGTCGCACGTGTTTCGTGCCGAGAGCTACATCAATGCGCACTTGCGTGAACGCATTGCGGTGGCCGACGTGGCGCGCCACGCGGGTGTGAGCGTACGCAATTTGCAGTTAGCTTTCATGCGCCACAGAACGCAATCTCCGCTCACATTCATTCTTGCAGCCCGACTCTCTGCGGCGCACAAGTACATGATGCAACCGCGAAGAGAAAAAATCACCGTGGCACAGGTTGCAGACTACTGGGGCTTTGAAAACGTGAGCCGTTTTAGTCGCGCCTACAAAGCCCAGTATGGCAAGAGTCCTGCTGAAACGTTGGCCGGATAATAGAAACAGTCAATCATCGTCCCCGGTCACGAAACGGCGCGACTTTCATGCGAGCATCGACCGCACAGTTGGTGCGTCTGTGAGCTGTTCCCATAACGCGTAGCGTTTGCTACACCAGAACAACAGCGCACCGCGACACGGGCACGCTGATAAAGTAGTGCCCAAGCACTTTCGGATTTAGCGATGAATATTGAAACCTTGGCCAATTCCTTTTCTGGCCGCTTGATCACCGATGCGGCAGACATGGAGCCGTTTACCACCGACTGGCGCAAGCGCTGGGTCGGCACGGCGCTCGCCGTCGCGCTGCCGGATTCGACGGAGGACGTGGCCAAGGTGGTCCGTTGGTGCGCATCGAATAACGTGCCTATCGTCCCTCAGGGCGGCAACACCGGCATGTCTGGCGCGGCTACGCCCAGCGCGAACGGCGGTGTAGTGGTGCTCTCGCTGACGCGCATGAATCGCGTGCGCGAAGTAGACCCGCAAAACAACACGATGACCGTCGAAGCGGGCTGCATTTTGCAGACGTTGCAAGAAGTTGCGCGCGAACATTCGCGCCTGTTTCCGTTGTCGCTCGGCGCGGAGGGCTCGTGCACTATAGGCGGCAATCTTTCGACCAATGCCGGTGGCGTGGCGGTGCTGCGCTACGGCAACGCAAGGGAGCTGTGCTTAGGGCTTGAAGTGGTCACTGCGAAGGGCGAGATTTGGAATGGGCTGCGTGGACTGCGCAAGGACAACACCGGCTACGACCTGCGCGATTTGTTCATCGGCGCAGAAGGCACGTTGGGCGTGATTACGGCGGCGACGGTGAAGGTTTTTCCGTTGCCCGTGGCGAAGGTCACGGCTTGGGCAGCGGTACGCACGGTGCATGATGCGTTACGGGTATTGGAAATTGCGCAGCAAACGCTTGGTGCGCGGCTCACAGCATTCGAGATGTTGACGCAACCGTGCATCGAAATGCTTGGCGAGCAATTGCCAAATTTGCGCTGGCCGTTGCAAACGCGCGAGACCGTGGCCGTGCTGATCGAGCTTTCCGACTACAAAAGCGAGGCGAATGGTCGCGCTGATTTGGAGGCACTGCTGGAGCAGGTGTTTGAGGCGGATATCGTGACTGACGCGGCGATTGCTGCGAACTTGACGCAGTCCAACGAATTCTGGGCGTTGCGTGATCACATGACGGAAGCGCAGCAGCGTGCCGGCAAAAATATTAAGCACGACATCGCCGTGCCCGTGTCACGGATCGCAGATTTCGTGGCAAGCACGAACGCGGAAATCGAGGCGAAGTTTTCAGGTATTCGCATGATCGTGTTTGGCCATTTAGGCGATGGCAATTTGCATTACAACGTGTCCCCACCGAAAGGACTGCGCGGTGAAGATTTCGGCACGATTGAGGCGGCGGTCAATCGCGTGACGCATGACGCGGTGCATCGATTCAACGGTTCGGTGTCCGCGGAGCATGGGCTCGGTGTGTTGCGCCGAGGCGAGGCGGCACGCTACAAGTCCGCCGTGGAGCTGGGCATGATGCGTGCGATCAAAAACGCACTCGATCCACAAGGCATCATGAATCCGGGCAAATCGTTGGGAGATTACGAATGAAGGTATGCATCGTTGGCGCAGGAGCCATTGGTGGTTGGATCGGCGCGAAATTCGCGCGCGCCGGTCACACGGTGACTGTGTTGGCACGCGGTGCTGCATTGGCCGCAATCAAAGAAAACGGCTTACATTTAATCGAAGGCGGCGAAACGCAAGTGGCACGAGTTCATGCTGCGGCAAGCGCCACTGAAATCGAAACGCCCGACCTGTTAGTTATTGCGGTGAAAGCGCCGGGGCTGCGCGATGCGGTGGTTTCCGTGGCATCGTCGATAGGGCCGAACACGATCGTGCTCACGGCGATGAACGGCGTGCCATGGTGGTTTTTTGATCGCGCGGATCGGCCGCTTGCCGGAGCGCAACTGGCGACGATTGACGCAACTGGCGAAATCGCTAAGAGCATCCCATCGCGCAAGGTCATTGGCTGTGTTGTCCACGCAGCATGCAGCGTCGACGCGCCGGGTGTGATTCGCCACAAAATGGGCGCACGCCTGATTATCGGCGAACCGAGCGGCGGGCTAACGCCACGCTTGAAGGCATTGCACGATGCGCTCGCTGCCGCCGGATTTGAGCCGGAATCGAGCGACGATATTCAGCGCGACGTGTGGTTCAAGCTTTGGGGCAACATGACAATGAACCCCGTCTCGGCGATCACAGGCGCAACAACCGACAAAATTCTTGATGACGCGCAAACGCGCGAATTTTGCTCAGCGGTGATGCGCGAGGCACAAACCATTGGCAACAAGATTGGAATCCCGATTGCGCAAACGCCGGACGAACGCCACGCCGTGACGCGAAAACTCGGCGCAATGAAAACTTCGATGCTTCAGGATGTGGAGGCGGGCAAAGCCATCGAGCTTGACGCACTCGTTGCGGCGGTGTGCGAGATTGGGCAGAAGGTGAATGTGCCCACGCCCTACACCGACGCGCTGCTCGGCCTTACGCGTCTGATGGCGCGGGCACGAGGCTTGTATTGAGGCGTTGCAGGCGCGGCATTCGTCGCGCTACGCCGTCGCCAAGCCGCTGCCACACCGTGGCCAAGCGCGGCTAGCGTCGCGTCCGCAGCTGCGCGTGAAAGCGCTACGGCACATTGTTTGGTGATTTCGCGTCTTTACGGATGACGGGGCGATAGACCTCGTCGCTGATGGGGGCGCAGCGCATGAAGTCATCGCAACAAATCTCGATTCTTCGCGTCTTACAGGCGATGTGCGCGGCGCTTGTGCTGCTGACCCAAAGTGCACTCGCACAAACTGCAATCCACACGGAGCCAAGCGATTTAGCTGTCGTCCCCGCGCAGCAGGGGTACGTTGTCGACACGACAGGGCGGCTCAGCGCCGCGGAGCGCGATTCGTTAACTTCAGAGCTAAAGCAATTAAACGCCAGCTCCGGGGCGCAAGTTTTTGTGTTGATCGTTGACCACACCGACCCCGAACCGATTGAGAGCTACGCACAGCGCGTGTTCACGACCTGGAAACCGGGGCGCAAAGGCGTGGATGACGGCGCGTTATTGTTGATGGCTCTGAATAACAAAACGAAGCGATTGCGATTGCACACGGGGTATGGGCTTGAAGGAAGCGTGCCCGATGTGTCGGCTAAACGACTGCTCGCTAACGAAGTGCGCCCCGCACTGGAGTCGCATGGCGCGTACGCGGCTGCGATGGCAGGCGTGGCGGGTGTGCGCGATTTACTGGCGAAAGACGCAACGCGTCAAAATTCCGTTACGGCTGTTGATGCCCAGCCAGACAAAAACGCCGAGATCAAGTTGGTCAGCGTCGTGTTTGCGCAACTTGCGCCGCTCATTCTCGTGATCATCGCGCTTGGACGCCCGCGCTCGCGTCCGCTCGCCGCATTCGTAAGTGCATTGGCGTGCGTCATGGTCGCCGCGATCTATTGGCTTTTGCGTGGTGACGATGGCCTGTCATCGCTGGCGGCTTTCTTCTGGTTGGCGATTCCTTTGTGGCTATTGCTTGCATTCGCGGGGCGCACGCCAAAAGCGAGCCAATCGCGCACGGTGATGTTGCCCCCGATCAAGCAAAAGGATCGCGCGAGCATGTCTGCACGGCAGCGACGGCAGCGCGCGCTCGCGGAGAAATCGTCGCGGCCGGTTGCGCGTGTCAAGGCGCGGGTGCCGCCGGGGTTCGCCTATTGGCTTGCGTTGGCGGCGCTGGCGCTTTCTATCGTCGGGCGAATCGAGCAACCCATCGCTGACATGGTGTTTGCGATGGCGGGCCTGTTTGGCTGCGTTTTCGCTTGCTTAATGGTGGCGTGGATGATCCGGCAGTTTGGCGGTGTCCGAAATGTATCGAGCCGTGACGGTGATTCGCAAGGCAGCGACCATTGGGCGAGCAGCGATTCCGGCAGCTCGTGGAGCAGCGGCGATTCAAGCAGCAGCGATTCCGGAGGCGGCGACTCCGGCGGCGGGGGCGATTCAGGCGGCGGCGGCTCGTCGGAATAACGAACGTGGAGGGTACAGCTTTTATGCTGTAACGACCGCCCGTTGGTCGCTGTAGCCAATTTTTATGACAAGTCGATTTCTAATAAAAAACACCCGAAACCGCCATACAGCAGCCGCTAAAGCAATAAAGTTGTTAACCACGCTTGCTTGATGGGACTACCGTCGCGCCTACGTCCACGCGCCGCGTAGACTGCACTGAGTTCTTGCGATGTGCGGGTGCCTACGCCAACCAGCGCTTGCGACGGCGATAGCTCTTGACATCGCGGAAGCTCTTGCGTTCGCCCGACGAGATGCCGAGATAGAACTCTTTTACGTCTTCGTTGCTCGCCAGATCCGCCGCTTGGCCGTCCATCACGACGCGGCCGCTTTCCAAGATGTAGCCGTAGTCGGCGTACTTGAGGGCGACGTTGGTGTTCTGTTCGGCGAGTAGGAAGCTCACGCCTTCTTTTGAGTTCAAGTCTTTCACGATCTCAAAAATCTCGGCGACGATTTGTGGTGCTAGGCCCATGCTTGGCTCGTCCAGCAAAATCATCGACGGCTTCGCCATCAGTGCGCGGCCCACCGCCACCATCTGTTGCTCGCCACCGGACGTATAGCCCGCTTGCGACGTACGCCGTGTTTTGAGGCGCGGAAAATAGTGATAGACGCGCTCAAGTTCGTCTTTCAGTTCGCTGCGCGAAAGCTTGCGGGTGTACGCACCTGTGAGCAAATTTTCTTCGACGGTGAGGTGACCGAAACAGTGGCGACCTTCCATCACCTGACAAACGCCCATGCGCACCAGATCGTTGGTCGTCAGGGTGTCAGTGCGCTTGCCGTCGAATTCAATTGAGCCTTTTGTCACCTCGCCACGTTCGGTGCGCAGCAAGTTCGACACGGCTTTGAGCGTTGTGCTTTTGCCCGCACCGTTTGCGCCCAAGAGCGCCACGATCTTGCCCTTCGGTACGTCAAGCGACACGCCCTTGAGCACAAGGATCACATGGTCGTAAATGACTTCGATGTTGTTGACGCTTAGGTAAGCTGACATTTTATTTGGCAGGTGAGCGGTGAGTAGTGAACAGTGAGCAGTGATTTATGTGCATAGACGTGCGCATAAATCGCTAACCACTGCGGGTTAGCTTGGAGAGCAGTTGGGTGAGTAACGAGCAAACTACTGCTCACTACTCACCGTTCACTGCTCACCCAGTTGCGATTAGCCGGCTGCGCAAGCGGCCGTGATTTTCTTCTCGGCTGCGTACTTAGCGGACGACTCAGCAACCATCTTCTGAATCATCGCGCGGTCGCCGATCACCCAGTTTGGTGTGACCGCTTTCCAAGCTTTGCCGTCCCACACTTGTACTTTGGTCGCGCCGGAACCTTCATGGTCTTGGCAGCTTGTTTTGATCGTTGGGAACATGCCCAGCGCGCCAAGTGCCTTCTGGCGTGTTTCGTCAACGTTCAGGTTTTCAAGACCCCAACGCACTTGTTCGCCAGTCATCACTTTGCCTTTGCCGTACTTGGCTTGCGCATTGCGTATGGCCTCAACCCAAAGGATTGCAGCGGTTACACCACGCATGTGATACACGGAACCGATACGGTCTTTGTCAGCTAGATTGCCTTTTCCACCGCCGTAAACTTTCTTGCGGATGTCTTCGATCACAGGGTAGGTGCCTGGCGTGTTGAAGGTCATCGTGCTGTAGCCCTTGGCTGCATCGCCGGCTGGGATCGTGTCTTCTTCAGAGCCAGCCCACCAAACGCCGAGCATCTTCTCGCGTGGGAAACCAACGCGCGCTGCGGTCTTGATCGCAACGGCATTCATCACGCCCCAACCCCACAGAATCACGTAGTCAGGATTGGCTTGACGAATCTGCAACCACTGCGAGTTTTGCTCGTTACCTGGATGCGGAACAGGGATCTTTACGAGCGTGAAGCCCAATGACTTTTCGTAGGCTTCGAGCACAGGGAACGGCTCTTTACCGAACGCGGAGTCGTGGTAGAGATGAACGATCTTTTTGCCTTTGAGCTTGTCCATGCCGCCGGCCTTGTCGCCGAGGTACTTGATCATGCCTGCGGCTTGTGACCAGTAGCTCGTGATAAGCGGATACACATACGGAAATACTGCACCGTTGGCAGCATCGGAGCGACCATAGCCAAGCGTGGTCATCGGAATTTTGTCGGTCGCAACACGATCCAGAATGCCGTACGCGATGCCGGTGCCGAGTGGTTCAACGAGCGATGCGCCGCCTTGGTTTTTCTTGAGGCGCTCGTAGCATTCAACGCCGCGTGACGCGTTGTATTCCGTCTCGCACTCTTCCCACGAAAGCTTCACGCCATTGATGCCGCCCGAAGCGTTCACTAAGTTGAAGTAGTCGATAACGCCACCGAAGAAGCCGGAGCCGCCCGATGCGTATGCGCCTACGCGATACGACAACACTGGAACGTATTGATCGGCCGCAGCTGCGATTTGCGAAAAAGCGCCGGTGATAACGGTGGTGGCTGCCACTGCTGACGCAGCGAGCAACCGGTTAAGTCTAAATTTCATAAAGCCTCCTTTGGCGAATGAGAATGAATAACAGCGAATTGAACAGTAAAGTGAGTGAAGCAAAAAAACATCAGTGAGGGAATGGCCAGAGCCGCAACTTTTCCTTGCCGATTTGCCAGAGCCGCGCTAGGCCGTGCGGCTCAACAATCAAGAAGAAAATAATCAGCGCACCGAACACCATCAGTTCAAGATTCGAAGTGACGGAATTAGAAAGGCCGGTGTAATGAACAACCACTGACAGAAAGATGGGAAGCAGCACGATAAACCCTGCACCCAAGAATGAACCTAGGATTGACCCTACGCCGCCGATGATTACCATAAACAGAATCCGGAACGAAAGATCTAGGTTGTACGCCTCCGGCTCCACCGTGCCGAGATAACAAAACGCGTAGAGCGCGCCAGCGACGCCGCAGTAAAACGAGCTGATTGCGAAGGCGGTGAGCTTCGTGCGCATCAAGCGAAACCCGATCACTTCAGCGGCCACGTCCATGTCGCGCACCGCCATCCACGAGCGGCCCACGGTGGAGCGAACCATGTTTTTCGCCATGAGCGCCATCACACAAACAATTGCCAACACCAGTAGGTATTTCTCTTGTGGCGTCTCAAATTTGTAGCCCAAGATTTCAATCTGCTGTGCCGTGATCACACCCGACGAACTGTTGTTGGTGAACCATGGCACTTTGGTGAGGCACCACACCACGAAAAACTGCGTCGCTAGCGTTGACGCGGCGAGATAGAAGCCGCGAATTCGCAAGCTCGGCAAACCAAACACGATACCTACCAAGGCCGCCGCGACGCCTCCCAATACGAACGCGAGCAACACTGGCATGCCTGGCACACGCAGCATGAAGTTGTAGCTTGCAAATGCCCCCACGGCCATGAACGCCGCCGTACCCAGCGAGAGCTGCCCGGCGTAACCGGTGAGAATATTGAGCCCCAAGGTTGCGAGCGCCAAAATCAGGAACGGAATCAAGATTGCCGAGAACACATAAGGTGTCGCGAAGAACGGCACGGCGACAAACGCGACGGCCAGCATGGCGGCAACCGCGTAGCGATCCTGCGCGATTGGGAAGATCTGTGTATCAGTTAGGTAGGACGTTTTGTACTGTCCGGCTTCTCTGTAAATCATAGTGAGCAACCCGTGAGTGGTGAGCAGTAGGCGGTGAACAGCACGCTAGATCCTCCGAATGATTTTTTCGCCGAAGAGGCCTTCGGGGCGAACTAGCAGGAACAACAGCGCGAGTACATACGGGAACCAGCCCTCAATGCCGCCGCCCACGAGTGGTCCGAGATACACCTCAGCAAGTTTCTCGGACGCGCCAATGATCAGTCCGCCGACGATGGCGCCCGGCACCGACGTAAAGCCGCCAAGAATCAACACGGGCAGCGCTTTGAGTGCGACAAACGTAAGCGAGAACGACACGCCGTTGCGTGCGCCCCACAAGAGGCCCGCCACGAGCGCCACGAACCCCGCCACGGCCCACACCACGCCCCACACGTGTTGCAGGGGGATGCCCACGGTCAGCGCCGCTTGGTGATCGTCCGCGACCGCGCGCAGTGCGCGACCAATCTTGGTTTTGTTGAAGAGCAGCGCGAGTGCCGCCACCAACACCGCACAGATGCCGGCAGCGATCACGTCAAACTGCGAGACGAGCATTCCGGTTTTGTCCATCAAATACTCGATCGGCGTGTCGGCAATGCCAAGGTCAAGCTTGTGCACCGTCGATCCCCACATCAGTTGCGCCAAGCCCTCAATGAAGAAGGTTAGGCCGATGGTCGCCATGAACAGCGTGATGTCGTGCTGGTTCACCAGTTTGCGCAGCACGACTTTTTCCGTAGCTAAGCCTACGCCCACCATGACGAACATCGTCAAGATAATCGCGACCCACAACGGCATGCCCCATTGCTGCAAGCCCACGGTCGTTAGCGCCGCGAAAAACACCATCGCGCCCTGCGCGAAGTTAAACACGCCGGAGGCTTTGTAGATCAGCACGTATCCGAGCGCCACAAGCGCGTACATCACGCCTGAGAGCAGGCCACCAATCAATACTTCAAAGAAAAATTGCATGACTAATGTGCTCCCAAGTAGGCTTTGATCACTTCGGGATTGTTGCGAACTTCGTCCGGCGTGCCGTCGCCAATTTTCTTGCCGTAATCAAGCACCACAACACGATCCGAAATATCCATCACCACGCCCATGTCGTGCTCGATCAAGACGATGGTCGTGCCGAATTGTTCGTTGGTGTCAATGATGAAGCGACACATGTCTTGCTTCTCTTCCACGTTCATGCCAGCCATCGGTTCGTCGAGCAGCAGCATCGTGGGCTCAGCCGCCAACGCACGCGCGAGTTCCACGCGCTTCTTGATGCCATACGGCAGTCTCGAAACGGGCGTCTTGCGCACCGATTGCAGCTGCAAGAAATCGATGATCTCTTCAACGACTTTACGGTTCTCGATTTCTTCGCGGCGCGCACGACCGATCCAAAACGCTTGCTCGATGAATGTTGATTTGATCTTGAGATTGCGGCCAGTCATTATGTTGTCGAGCACCGTCATGCCGGTGAACAAGGCGATATTTTGGAAGGTCCGCGCTATGCCATGTTCGGCCGCTTCGTGCGTATCCATATCGTGGCGCTGTTTGCCGTGGAAGGTTATAGTGCCCTCTTGCGGACGATAGACGCCGTTGATCACGTTAAGCATCGAGCTCTTGCCCGCGCCGTTCGGGCCGATGATCGCGCGAATCTCATGCTCACGCACATCAAACGAAATGTCCGTCAACGCTTTCACGCCGCCGAAGCGCAGCGAAATGTTGTCGACCTTAAGAATGACGTCGCCTACTTTGCGGGCGTTTGATGTGTCGCTCATGCTGCCACCTTGGAGACGGCCGGGAATTTTTTCGCATCGGAAATTTTCACGTCAGCGGAGATGCTGCCCGTGCGGCCGTCTTCAAATTTCACTTGAGTTTCGATGTGTTGCACGGTGCCGCCGTTGAACAGTGCGTCGAGCAGCGGTGCGTACTTCTCGGCGATAAAGCCACGGCGCACTTTGCGCGTACGCGTGAGTTCGTCGTCGTCCGGATCGAGTTGCTTGTGCAGCACCAAGAAGCGTTCGATCTGCGAATGCGCGAGTTCGCCTTCGGTCGCGAGTTCTGCGTTGACTTGCTCGACGCAATCTTTTATCAGACCATACACCTCATCTTTACCCGCGAGGTCAATGTAGCCCGAGTAAACAATGTTTCGTCGTTCGGCCCAGTTGCCGACAGCAGTGAGATCAATATTGATGAAGGCGACAACGTGATCTTTGTCGTGGCCAAAACAGACCGCTTCGCCAATGTGCGAGAAAAACTTGAGCTTGTTTTCGATGTAGTTCGGCGCGAACATCGCGCCCGTCGACAAATGGCCCACGTCTTTCGCGCGGTCGATAATTCGCAGATGCCCTTCGGTGTCAAACACGCCAGCGTCACCGGTGTGGAAGTAACCTTCGGCGTCGATTGATTCGGCTGTAGCGTCCGGCCGTTTGTAATATTCCTTGAGCACCATTGCGCCGCGCACGAGCACTTCGCCGTTGTCCGCGAGTTTCACCTCAACGCCTGGCGCGGCCGTGCCGACGCTATCAAACTTGATGTGGCCATCTGGCTGCAAGCAAACGTAGGCGCAGGTTTCGGTGGAGCCGTAGAGCTGCTTCAGATTGATGCCGATCGAGCGGAAGAAGCGGAACAGATCGGGGCCGATGGCCGCGCCTGCGGTGTACGCGACGCGGATGCGACTAAGGCCTAGCGTGTTCTTCAGCGGGCCGTAGACAAGAATATTTCCGAGCCAATACCAAAAGCGCATCGACGTGCTCACGGGCTTGCCGTCGAGAATGTCTGCACCGCAATGCTTCGCAATTTTCATGAACCGGTCGTAGAGCGCGCGCTTGATGCTGCTCGCGTCTTCCATGCGGATCAAGACGTTGGTCAGCATGTTCTCGAAAATGCGAGGCGGTGCGAAGTAGTACGTCGGGCCGATTTCGCGCAGATCGGTCATCACCGTTTCGCCGGACTCGGGGCAGTTCACGGTGAAGCCAGAAACCAGTGCCTGCGCGTAGCTAAACAAATGGTCACCCACCCACGCCATAGGCAAGTAGGAGAGAACGTTGTCGGCGGACGTTAAATGGTCGAACTGCACGCCACCTCGCGCTGCCGTGATGAACGCTTCGTGGCTTTGGCAAACACCCTTTGGCTTGCCCGTTGTGCCCGAGGTGTAGAGCATGACGGAAACGTCTGCGGCCTTACCCGCGGCCACTTCGCGATCAAAGAGACCGGGATTGGCTTTGTCGTAGGTTGCGCCTAATTCGCGCAATGCCTCTAGGCTTGTGAGGCCAGGCGCGTCGTAAGTTCGAAGGCCACGCGGGTCTTCGTAAATGATGTGCGCGATCTGTGGAAGTGTGTCGCGCGCTTCGAGGAGTTTGTCGACTTGTTCTTGGTCTTCGACGATCGCGAATTGGATGTTCGCGTTTTCGAGTACGAACGTCATCTCAGCGGCGACCGCGTCTTGATACATCGGTACCGCGACACCGCCCAAGCATTGCGCCGCCGCAAATGCCATGTACAAGCGCGGACGATTGTCGCCAATGATTGCCAAATTATCGCCACGCTTAAATCCCAGCGAATGCAATCCCATTGCCATCGCACGCACTTCAGAGGCGGTCTCCGACCAGGTCCAAGTTTGCCAGATGCCCAGATATTTCTCGCGCAGTGCAGGCGCGCCTCCGCGAACGGACGCATGCTCAAGCAGCAGGCGCGGGAATGTGTCGGCAGCGGCCGAAGCGGTCTTCTCTGACATGGCGGGGCGTTCCTCCTCGTAACCGTCGAGCTAGCAATTTAACAGTCGTGCAGTGCACAAAAGTCGCTACTCAAAAAACAAAACCGACCGCAGAGTCGGGATTGCTAAATTCTAAGTCTTATATAAGACTCGGGAAGTTAGGGTTTACGCTTACGTTTACGTTAACGGAATGAGCGGAGCGCGCTTGAGTTCGCCTGCGCAGTGTGGTGCGTGGTACGCGCGACGACGTGCCATGAATCGCGTTCAATGGCTTATTAGCGCTAGCGACAGCCAGGCAGTCATTTCAGGCCAAATTAGCCAGTAGTCGACTTACCGACTAAATAGCTTATAAGCACCGTATAGCAGTCGGTTAACCACTAAAGCTGTTAATCGCTACGCACGATGCGCTTGCCGCCTACACTCCCGCATTATTTCTTCGTTCGACTTTGGCGGGTTTCTCGACACTACGGACCTTGACGATCTATTCCAATGACTGTTTTCACTATCGAGCGCGTCGCCGAGGTCGATTCGACCAACACGGTGCTCATGAATCGCGCTGCAAAATCCGCTTGCCACGGCGACGTGTTGTTGGCGGAGCTTCAGAGCGCGGGGCGCGGGCAGCGCGGTCGGCGCTGGAGCGCAGCGCCGGGTGAGGCGATTCTGTGCAGTGTGGCGTGGCAGTTCGCGAAGGCTACGCCGCTTGACGGCCTGAGCTTGGCCGTGGGCGTGATGCTCGCTGACGCGCTGGACGCTTGGCTTCCCGCGCCTGCATTGCTCAAATGGCCAAACGATTTGCTGGTGCCGTTGCCCCAAGCAGGACTCCGAAAAATTGGCGGCATCTTGATCGAAACTGTAGCGAGCCCTGCCGCGACGCGCACCGCCGTGATTGGCTTCGGCATCAATGTACGGGGCTCGCCGCCGCCCGATGCGCTCGCTGCGGACGCGATTCCCGCCGCCAGCCTATCCGACGTGGCAGAGCCCACGCCGGAGCGCGGCGCGGTGCTCACGCAACTATTGCGCGAGTTAGAAACGGGCCTCGCGCAGTTCGCGATGGACGGCTTTTCGGCCTTTCAATCGCGCTGGTGGCAGCGCCGTGCGTTTGCCCAAGACTCAGTCGTGGCAAGGCTTCCCGATGGTTCGCAACTCGTGGGCAAGATTGCCAGCATCACTGAACGCGGTGCATTGGTGCTCCAGAGTGAGGCGGGATTGCATACACTCGTCTCAGGGGAGGTATCGGTTCGTGGATTTGGTGCTTGATATTGGGAATACGCGACTCAAATGGGCGCGCGTAGAAGGCGGACAGATTGTGTCGCGCGGAGCCATTTTTTTGGCCGAACTCGCGCATTTCGCCGAACGCGCCGGCTTTGATCGGCACCCGCCCAAGCGCGTGATCGGCAGCCATGTGGCGGGCATTGCGTCGAAAGAACGAATCGACCGTGATTTCGCCGCGCTTGGCGTGCCTGTGACGTGGGTCGCGTCGAGCGCACAATTTGGCGGCGTGACCAACGGCTATGACGACCCCACGCGCCTCGGCAGCGACCGCTGGGCGGCGATGGTGGCGGCATGGAAGCGCGGCATGGCGCCATGTATCGTGGCGTGCGCGGGCACGGCGCTGACGGTTGATCAACTCGACGAGCGCGGACATTTCATCGGCGGCGCGATTGTCGCGGGTTATCACGCCATGCTCGGCGGCCTCGCGGGCAATACCGCCGCGCTCTCAGTCGACGCGGGCGACTGGGCCGCGCAGCCCAGCAACACGCGCGACGCGCTGGCCACCGGTGCGGTTGACGCGATGGTCGGCGCGATCGAACGGGGGCAGGAGCGACTAGCGCAGCGGCTTAAGGCGCGTGGCGTGAACGCAATGCCACGTATCGTCCTCACCGGCGGCAGTGCGTACCGTTTGCTCGCGCATTTGCCGCCTGGCAATTCAGTCGTGGATTCGTTGGTGTTAGAGGGCGTGTATTTACTGGCACAATCCTAGGGGCGCTCCTATAAATTCGTTTTTCGGGCGAATTGCGTTGTTGCGCGGTGCTCGCAATCCTCATGTACCAGAGCGTACATTGCGATTGCTGTGCGCCGCGCGCCTAGCACTTCATCCCGAGAAACGAATTTCTAGCAGCGCCCCTTAGTCCTGTTACTGGCCGCGTCGCGCATTTC